>JAYTBK010000001.1:0-5866 GCA_043737035.1 Bacteroidota bacterium
TTATCTTTTATAAAGAAAATAAACGGAAAACAAACTAACAATAGGCCTAAAGATTGTTTATTAACAAGACTTAAAGAGTTTTTAAGGAAGGACTAGTTAGGGAATTAATAACTAATGAGGTTGTAAAAAGCATTTGTTCTTTTGATTGTTTACAATGTGAATTTTAGACTATTATATATGAGCTAATGGTATAAGTTAATGTTTTGTGAAATAAATTTGTGTCTTTGATGACGTGTTTTCAATACTGTTCAGTAATGACGTCTTAAAAACTTTTGCATGATTGAGAACACTAAGAAATTATTTCACCGAAATAATGGTACTCGCGTTATTGCCTAAAACAGTAGTCGGGGTTTTGCCATCCCACTGCTGTATTTTTACATATTCAATATACAATGGACTTAACGTTAACTGTTTTCTTTTGATCGATTCGGCTTCACCTGATGCTTCAATTACCATTTTTGCAGAGTCACCACGTGCTATCGCAATTTTCCGTAAAGCGTCGGCTATGGCAACTTGTTTTTGATTTTCAGCAACCTGCACATCCTGCAAAGCTTTTGTTTTTGCTTCAATGGCGGATTGTAATGCTGGCGGGGGTGTAATGTTTGTTCTTAGCTGGCTTACTGTAAACCATTTTGAAATGCGTTTATTACACTCGACAACTATTGCCGATTCAAATTGCTCACGGTGATTAAAAATGCTATCAACCGCCCATTTGTTTGCTACATCATTTACCGAACCTACAATGGCGGTTTTTAACCAACCCTGCTCAACCTCTTTTATCGGCAAACGTAAATTCTGAAACATATCACCAAGCGCGGTTGAAACTAAAGCATAGTTAAACGACGGTTTAATTTCTGCGCTAAATCCGCCTTTGGTTATAACGGTTTGCGGGTTGTAGTCGATGTGTTGCTGATAGGTAGGAAACTCATATAATTTTTCGATCCAACTATTAAAAACTACCCATCCCGTTTTATATGTGTAATCAGATACACCGCGCGAATCGCCTGTAAGATTTACTTTTAAACCTAGGTGTCCTGCGTCAACCCTCTCTAAAGAAAAAGGATTTGCAATGGCAACAATAATACCGATGATAATAATTAAAATTGGTTTCGTTAGCCAGGTTCCTTTTTCAACTTTCAAATTATAACGATTACGCGTACTAAAAAGTAAGCCAAGGCCAACGATTATAAACGAAAAAAAAATTAATGCTGATATCATACTATTGAGGTTTTATAAATTTAGATATTTCTTTAACCAAATACGTCACATAGGCAACCACGAGTATAAGTAGCATTACTAATAGTGGATACTGTATGTAAATGCTTACAGGTCGATTAATGCAATATTCAAAAAAAAGTGTGCAAATGGCTATAAGTAACGCGGTTAAAATGGTGAGTTTAATAAAAAGTTTCATGCGCTTATTTTAATTAAAGGTAATAACAAAGTTGGTTGCTAAACATTTTTTTTAAACACCTGTTAGTTCGGGCTGTTCAACGATTCCATGCGTTTTTTAAACGTTGTAATTTGAGCGTTTAAATTGTCGCTTTCCACAACACCATCTTTCAAACGTACGATGCGGTGCGCGTGCATGGCAATATCTTCTTCGTGTGTAACTAATATAATTGTGTTGCCATTTTTATGAATTTCTTCAAACAGCCCCATAATTTCTACTGAGGTTTTACTATCTAAATTTCCGGTTGGTTCATCAGCCAAAATAATTGCAGGGTTATTTACAAGCGCTCGGGCAATTGCTACACGTTGTCGCTGGCCGCCCGATAATTCATTCGGCTTATGTTCCATCCGGTTAGAAAGTCCAACCTGATCGAGCACTTTTTTTGCCATCTTTTCGCGCACCGATTTTTCGATGCCCGAATATACGAGTGGCAACATTACGTTTTCGAGAGTTGATGAGCGTGGCAACAAATTAAAAGTTTGAAACACAAATCCAATTTGTCGGTTCCGTACTTCGGCTAATTGATTATCGCTCATTTGAGCCACCGATAAATTATTCAAAATATATTCACCCGACGAAGGTGAATCCAAGCAACCCAGCATGTTCATTAACGTCGATTTTCCGCTACCGCTCGGGCCCATTAAAGCAACATATTCATTCTTAAAAATATTAAGGGTTACACCGCTGAGCGCATGAATTTCTTCACTGCCAATCTTATATTCTTTTTTAATGGCCTTTAATTCAATGATGGCTTCCATTAAGTAAAGATATATAATTATCAAAGGTTCAGAAAAAATCTTTTACACTCCCCAGCTTCTTCATGTTAATTTAAACGTTCCTTTTTATAATTTTCTCGTTCCTCAAGGGGCCAAGCTTTACGATGCAATTTTTTGCAAAACAGCAAAAGGATTTGCGCTTCAATCGTTAACGCGTACGCAAGGCTTGCAATTGAAGCATTTCGGCTTATGTCAAGGCAGGTATTGACGCGGAGTGTTTCTTCAATTACCGTATGCAAAAATTACACCGAGGAGTAAACGTAAAGGTTCTCGATACAAAAAATGAAAAGAGGCGCATTTTTCACCCGAACGGACGGTGGAATTTTATTTAAAAAAGCAATATAATCCAAACGTTTTTATTTCTTTACAATTTTAAAATACATTTCGTGGTCTTCGCAATTCAATTTTAAAAAATATATTCCCGGTTTAAGCGTTTCAGTACCTATTACTATTTTATTATCCATTGCTGCCGTAAAATCAGTTTCAACTATAATAACCCGCCCTGTTAAATCAATTATTTGTGCGCTAATCACGCTGAGTGAATTGTATTTTATAATAATGGTTTCGTTAAATGGATTCGGATAAACCTCAAGGCTCTCGCCAAAAAGAACCTCATTTATCCCTGAACATACCGATACACTTTGGGTAAATGCGGCGCTCGCAGTGCAACCGTTGCCATCTGTTGCTGTAACGGTGTAATTTGTAGTGGAGCCTGGATTAACTGTATAGGTATTTGTGATTGGCCCATTTGTCCAAGTATAACTAACTGCTCCACTTGCTACGAGGGCAGCGACCGAACCGTTACACAGCACACTGGCCGATGACGAAACACTTAAAACTGGAAGTGAGTTAACCGTTATACCGGCGGTAAATGTTTTAGAACACCCGCCACTATTTGCAGCCGTTAAACTGTATATCTGCGTAACGGATGGTGTAAAAGCTGCACCGTTAGTGATGCCGCCTGTCCACGAATATGTGCTTGCACCGCTGGCTGTCAACGTTGTTTGGTTACCGTAACACAAACTCCCTTGGCCTGAAATACTTACAGCAAATGTTGAAGCGATGGTGCCGGTTATTTTTCTTCCAACCCTTAATGAAGACGGAAGTTGAAGCGAATCCATAAAACGGTTTCCCTCATTGCAATTATTTTTAAGCTGATTAGCCAAAAACGGTTCGAGATATATCATGTAACGGTTAAACGCCAGCGTATTTGAAATGGTGTTGCTGCAACCGCTGGAACCCTGGCCAAAGGTGCAATTAAAATTAGTACCATTACCAAAGTCACAATGGGTAACATCTTTAATTATCACGTGAAATTTTTTTGCTGAAGCCGTTGCCGTGTAGTGATTATTTTGAACTGTGGTATCTGCTACGCAATCGCGCTGGCCGGAAATAAGGAGTGTAGGAACGCTTACTAAAGATGCTGAAGAAATGGATGATGGATTTGTAGTTGCCGCAGCAAAATTGAATAAGCACGTGATGGTGGTATTAGTTGCCGCGGCTAAAAACGAACAACCTGGACCCATACTATGCCCGCCAATGGCAACTTTTGTACTTACTTTGTTATTAAAGGTGGTGGTTCCGGTTACCGTAGATGTATTTAAAGTAAGCATTAATGTAGCCAATATTTTAAGATCGTTACCAAATTCAGCATGTGTTGGCGACAAACTACCTTCCGTGCGCGGTAGAGCTACGATGTACCCGAGTGCTGCAAGTCGGTTATACATATTATCGTAACTTGTGTAGTCCATTGCAAAGCCATGGCCGATAACAATTACCGGAAAAGTGCCGGAGGCTAATGCAACATTATTGCCTGCGGCAACTGCGGGGTAATATATTTCTGTACCGATATCTCTTCCTGTGCCCTGCATTTGTATGCCGCCACTAATGACGTAGCCACCTGTGCGTGAACCATCTTTAAAATTTAGGCTCATGTGCCCAATGGGAAACTGCGCAGAAAGTTTAATAATGAATGTGGTAAAGAATATCGTGTAAAATAGTTTCATGGTTATCTAGTTTGTACCCAAATTTAAACAAACACAACTACAATTTTTAAGCTCTAATTTTTCTATAATCAGATGAAAATAAAAAAACCGTTATCTTTTTCGATAACGGCTTTTTGTTAAATATAGTACTGAAATTTATTCGGTAATGATAACAAGGTATTTTGACGTAGACCAAAATTCTGTTGGGTTAAGAATATCGAGCCTTTCAACCGGTTTCTCTCCAACTAATTTATATGAACTGCTTGGATGTGTTGTTACAATTTTAGCTTTTTTAGCGCCAATGTTAATAGAGTTAGTTTGTAATACGTCCACTTTAGTAAAATAATCTTTATTAAAATCAGCAACTACTTTCGTAGATTTTCCAAGTCCAATAAAACCACCTTCTTTAGTGATCACATTTTTTTCTTTCAACTCTTTTGACGTTCCCATTGCATAATAGGCTGTATTAAGCATATTTGTTTTAGAAGAACTTTCCGCTTCAACCGTTTCAAGATTCATTTGAATGTTGCTCAACTCAATGTTTTTGGATTCCAATTGTGATTTCAAATCGGCAACTTCTGCGTCTTTTGCATCAATTTGCATTTGTAAGTTCGCAATCATCTGATCTAAACCGGCAATTTTTGAGTTCGAATCTTTTAATTTTTTAGATAATGAACCAATTCTGTTTTTGTTTTTAGCAAGCAAATCATAAATAGCCTGGATGTCTTCTTTAATTTGTACT
The DNA here is from genome assembly GCA_043737035.1 of Bacteroidota bacterium. Taxonomy (GTDB): domain Bacteria; phylum Bacteroidota; class Bacteroidia; order B-17B0; family Aurantibacillaceae; genus UBA4416. Next base: position 4,957 of record JAYTBK010000001.1, read on the forward strand.
TCCTTACTTTTAACATCGGCGCTTTGCGCATCTTTAGTAACGATTTTTTCTTTTTCTTTAATGGCATTTAAATTATCCTGTATTTCATTAAAAGAAGTTACAAATTCCTGTAATGCTGCTTCTTTTTCAGAAAGCTGTCCGTTTAGTTCACCATTAACACCGGTTAAACTATCGGCCAAAGGGTTTTTATCTTTTTCTGCATTGTTGCACGAAGTGGTAAAAAATGACGATGCTGCAATAACAGCTGCCACTAAAATAATTTGCAATTTTTTCATAGAAGTTTTTTTAGTTTTAGTTTGTGAATTTATCGATTAATACCGTGTTGATAAATTTGTAACCTTGGTTTTCACATTTTTTGGTTATTTCTTTTATCCCGATGCTTTATCATATTATTGTGCCATGCAACATTTTTACAAAAAAGCCCTTTTTGGAGCAAGCCGCGTTTCACGAAAAATTCATCAGCAATTATTGTGGAATAAAATCCCCACCCTATCTATCATAATTAAATTATCTTTAAAAAAACAATTTTTTTGCGCGCGATTTACAAAAAAATATTTTCCGTTTCTTTAATACTGGTGCTGGGCTTGCATTTTATAGCAGTGCTTATTTATACTTCTCCTCAGCTTGGTATTAGCAAGTTTTCTATCTTATCCAAGGTCTATTGTTACCCTTATTTTCATCAGCAGTTTGCGGTTTTTGTACCCGCTCCAACAACAACATCCGATCTATTTATTCGTAATGGCTCAACGGGAAATTGGCAAAGTTGGACAAACATCACACAACTCTTAATTAAAAAAAGCAGACAGCATCCGCTTGAAGGGCGAGAAACAGAAGTTTTATTGCTTACTAATAGTATAAGTTATGTTGTGTACGAATTGGGCGAACGAAATTTAATTTTTGAAACTCGACC
>JAYTBK010000002.1:0-5865 GCA_043737035.1 Bacteroidota bacterium
AAAAATCTTTCTTTGTGATAGATAAACTCGTTACATATTTTTTCGACAGAAAAATTCAGGTTAAAGAAATAAACTGGTTTCGTAGGGCATTGCATATTTTTTTATTTTACAAAACACTCGTTTTTATTTATCATTTTAATACGCTTTTTTCGGCAAAAAAAATGGTTTATACCCAATCGGTTTTCATTGGAAGCATTAAAGACCTCGCATTTATTTTAAACAATTACTACTCCCAGCAACTCGGCATATTTTTTATAATTTCATTAGCTGTATTAGTGCTAATTGGCTTGGCAAAAAAATCCAATTACGTCACTAACTTTTTACTGTGGCTCGTGGTTATAAATATAAACAGCTATTTATATTCAACTTTAACGGCGGACGATTATCTACTAAATCAATTGTTGTTTTTCAATATTTTTTTTAACTTGAATAACGTTGGTAGTAAATTAACTTCTGGTATTGTTACTGCCATTCACAACGCTGCGTTGGCCGGAATCAAAATTCAAATTTGCCTTGTATATTTTACTGCTTCATGGTTTAAACTAACCGATGAACATTGGTTAGATGGAACGGCTGTATACCACATTTTTCAAATTCCTGAATATTCAAATGCCCTGCTGAAAAGTTTGCCATATTGGTTTTGTTTTCTTATTAATTACCTCACGTTGGCCTACCAGTTTTTATTTTCTGGTTTAATTTGGATTAGGCCTTTAAAACTTTATTTTTTTATTTTCGGAATATTTCAGCATTTGCTCATCGCTTTTTGCATGGGCTTGTTTAGCTTTGGTATCGTTATGATACTCTGTTATATTTTGTTTTTGAAGTACGATTACACAAAAGGTTCCCTCAGATCTCGATGATGGCGCAAATCATTATCAGCTAATCACTTATTTTGTATTGTATAATTTTTTATCTGCGAAGATTTGCGAAATCTGCGGGTCTATTTTCTAATTCCACAATAATTAATAACTTTGTCTCCATGTTTACAACCGATCACCTCAAGGCCCTTCACGAGCGACACGCCGCACTGAAGGGTTTTCTTTGACTACGACAAGAAAAACCACGAGTTAAAGGAACTCGAAGAAAAAATCTTGGATCCTGATTTCTGGACAGACTCAAAAAAAGCCGAGGCCATTTTAAAAGAAGTAAAATCACGTAAGTCGTGGGTCTCTTCCTACGATACGCTCACGTCCGCAATTGATGATGTCGATACGATGTATGATTTTTTTAAAAGTGGAGATGCTACCGAAACTGATGCCGAAGAATTATATAACGCAGCCCTTAAAATACTTGACGATGTAGAGTTTAAAAATATGCTCAACTCGCCCGATGATGCAATGAGTTGTGTGCTGCAAATTAACGCGGGTGCCGGCGGCACAGAAAGCTGTGATTGGGCAAGCATGCTTGAACGCATGTACATGATGTGGGCCGAAAAACAAGGATTTAAATTATCGGAACTTGATAGGACCGATGGTGATGTAGCAGGTGTAAAATCTGTATCCATACAAATTGATGGTGATTTTGCTTACGGAAATTTAAAAGGCGAAAATGGCGTGCACCGTTTGGTGCGTATCAGTCCGTTTGATAGCAATGCAAAACGGCATACTTCGTTTGCGTCGGTTTACGTATATCCGGTGGTTGACGATACTATAGAAATTAATATTCACCCCAATGATATTGAAATACACACGTCACGCAGTGGCGGTGCCGGCGGACAAAATGTAAATAAAGTAGAATCAAAAGTTCAGATAACACATAAACCTTCGGGTATTGTTGTGGTGTGTCAGGTTGATAGGTCGCAACTCGGTAACAGAACCATTGCCATGCAAATGTTACGTTCGCAATTATATGAAATTGAAATGCGAAAGAAAAACGAAGCGCGCGATGCGGTTGAAGAAGGGAAAATGAAAATAGAGTGGGGCTCGCAAATACGCAGTTATGTTTTGCATCCGTATAAATTGATTAACGATCATCGCACTGAATTAAAAATTACTGATGCCGAAGGAGTTTTGAATGGAAACATCGACGAACTATTAAAAACGTTTTTAATGAGCCAGGGTAAACGTAAATAAAGATAGAACGCAGAGAATGCAGATTGTTTATGATTAAAATGATTTGGATTATCTCATTTTAATAACAATCATAAAAATCTTATTTCTCAGCGTCATCTGCGTTCCCTAACAAAGCAAACATGAAAAATAAAATACAAATACTATTCAATCCGCGGTGCAGCAAATGCCGCGAAGCACTAAGTGTTTTAGAAGGAGAAAGTTGTGAAATTGAAATAGTAGAATATTTGAAAAAGACAATCACCAAAAAAGAACTGAAAACGATACTCGCAAAACTAGGCTTAAAAGCTTTTGATATTGTAAGGAAAAAGGAAGATTTGTACCTAAAGAAATTTAAAAATAAAACTTTTACAAACGAAGAGTGGATACAACTTCTGATCGAAAATCCAATATTGATTGAACGGCCTATTGTAATTGATGGTTATACCGCTGTTATTGGCCGCCCGCCCGAATTGGTACTCGATTTAATAAATAGGAAAAAGTAATTATTTCAATCACATTAAAATTTTAATGAGGATCTAATTCCCGCTTTTTCGCTGTATCTTTTTGACAAAGAGGCAGCCAAAAAGGATGCCGCTTTAATCGGGGCTAAAGTGTAAGTTTAAAATTACGTTCACCCTTTTTAGTTAAAGGAAAAATTAAAACCTTTTCGTTAACTAAATTGTGAATAAAAACGCAGGCTTTTCGTCTAAAAAAGCCTTGTTTCGTTTGTGGTTTTAAGTAATAACCCTACATTTGCCCCCGAATTTAAAAAACAATTTATTGCATGGCTAATCAGATTGGTAAAATTGCTCAGGTTATCGGTCCCGTGGTGGACGTTAGTTTTGATTTAAACGGCGGAATGTTGCCCGGTATTTTAGATGCACTCGAAATAGTTCGCGAAAGTGGGCAACCCTTGATATTGGAAGTGCAGCGCCATATTGGTGAAGATATGGTACGTACCATTGCCATGGATAGCACCGACGGATTATCGCGCGGAATGATCGTAAAAATGACAGGCTCTTCTATTAAAATGCCAATTGGAGATAAAGTAAAAGGCCGTTTATTTAATGTAGTTGGCGATGCCATTGATGGAATCAATACCATGAAAAAAGATGACGGTGTTTCTATTCACCGTCCTGCGCCGCGTTTTGAAGACCTTTCTACTTCCTCCGAAGTATTATTTACAGGAATTAAAGTAATTGATTTAATTGAGCCATATTCTAAAGGTGGTAAAATTGGATTATTTGGTGGTGCCGGTGTTGGTAAAACCGTATTGATTATGGAATTGGTAAACAACATTGCTAAGGCCTACGCCGGAATATCGGTGTTTGCAGGTGTTGGAGAACGTACCCGCGAAGGAAATGATTTATTGAGAGAGTTTATTGAGTCGGACGTTATTAAATACGGTGATGCATTTAAACATGATATGGAACAAGGCGGATGGGATCTTACGAAAGTAGATTTAAAAGCTTTGGAAGATTCGAAAGCAACTTTGGTATTTGGCCAAATGAATGAGCCTCCTGGAGCACGTGCACGTGTAGCTTTATCAGGTTTAACCATGGCGGAATATTTCCGCGATGGAGATGGTACAGGTCCTGGTCGTGATATCTTATTTTTCGTTGATAATATTTTTCGTTTTACACAAGCCGGTGCTGAGGTTTCGGCATTACTAGGCCGTATGCCTTCCGCAGTTGGTTACCAACCAACATTAGCTTCAGAAATGGGAGCGATGCAGGAACGTATTACGTCAACCAAAAAAGGATCCATTACCTCTGTACAAGCGGTTTATGTGCCTGCCGATGATTTAACCGATCCGGCACCGGCTACAACCTTTGCGCATTTAGATGCAACAACAGTATTGAGCCGTAAAATTGCCGAGTTAGGTATTTATCCTGCGGTTGATCCGTTAGATTCTACATCACGAATTTTAACGCCGGCAATTATTGGGCAGGAACATTATAATTGCGCGCAGCGTGTAAAACTAACCTTACAGCGTTACAAGGAATTACAGGATATTATTGCGATTTTAGGAATGGATGAATTAAGTGAGGAAGATAAATTAACGGTACACCGTGCGCGCCGTGTGCAACGTTTCTTATCGCAGCCTTTCCATGTTGCCGAACAATTTACAGGATTAAAAGGGGTGTTGGTTCCTATTGAAGAAACCATCAAAGGCTTTAACATGATTCTTGACGGGAAAGTGGATGAATATCCGGAAGCAGCATTTAACCTTGTTGGATCGATTGACGAAGCTATTGAAAAAGGTAAAAAAATATTAGCGGACGTGTAATAGGATTTTAGACATGAGGTGTGAGACATGTTTATCTCACATCTCTTATCTCACTTCTCAAAATCTATTTAAAAATGAAACTAGAAATTGTTACCCCTGATAAAAAATTATTTGAAGGACACGTAAGATCGGCGGTATTTCCGGGATCGGAAGGATCGTTTGGTGTGCTTAACAACCATGCGGCTATGATTGCTACTTTAAAAGCGGGAACCATTGAGTTAATTGAAGATAACAATACACCACATCATTTTGTAGTAAAAGGTGGTGTTGTAGAAGTTTTTAAAAATAACGTTACCGTTTTAGCAGAGTAATTTTTTTGTTTAATATTTTGAAAAGCCCATACATTATATGGGCTTTTTTGTTTTAATCCGGTTATTTTTTTAATCCAGTATTATTATCACCTTTATATTTCGTTATTGTGTTTATTAATTACTTACAAATGCTTTTAAAATTTTATGACCGCTCAAAACAACGCACGCCAATCAGGCTTGATTGGAGTCATAATTTTGATCTATTCAATTTTGCTTGAAAAGGATGCCTACAAATGTCAACACCGTTGAGAAAAGAACGCCGATGTATTTTGGTAATACATTCTGTCTCAACTACCCCTAACTGGCGGTTAGCCGCCATAACGTTAGCGGTCATTGTAAAAAGACGACCACACTATAACAAGACGACCCTAAATATTGAATTTTAGAAATGATATATAAACCAAGCTTTCCGACAATATTGCAGCAAGACACAGCAGAACTGGTAAGAGATTTCTTTTTAACTATTCCAAATGTGGACACTGTGCTTGTTGTAAATTCTTGTGCAAGAGGACAGGCAGTGCCAGAAAGCGACCTTGACTTTGCAGTATTGGTAAAGCCCGAAACGACACCAACCGAAATTGAAAATATTGAAACTGCTTGGTTAAACTATTCAGTTAATCAACCAACCGTTCTAAAATACAAAAAATCAAATCAATTTGCTCATCTTCATTTAGACATTATTGATGGTAATTACACTCCGACAATTTTAGAAATAGGTGTTGCCTCAGACTTCTTTGAAATAGAAATTGGAAACCATATTTGCTATTCAGCTCCAATGGACAATGCTGGTTTATATTTCAAAGAACTTCAAAAAAAATGGTTGCCATTTTACAATGAAGAACTTCGCTTACAACGCTTGACAATGACACGAAATGCTTGTGAATACGACTTAAACCATATTCCATTTTTTATAAAACGAGGTTTGTACTTTCAGGCATTTGACATTTTATACAAAGCATTTCAAGAATATTTGCAGACACTTTTTATTGCAAACAAAACATATCCAATTGCTTATAACAAATGGATTAAATATCAAGTTATAAACTGTCTTAATAAGCCAGACTTATATCCAAAACTTTCTCCAATTTTATCTGTAAGCAATATAGAAAGCAATGAAATAAATGACAAAATAAAAATGCTTCGTGAACTTTTAAACGACTTGACAATTGAATAAAGGAGCAATAATACAAGACAAAAAACAACGAACCGCTAA
>JAYTBK010000003.1:0-2269 GCA_043737035.1 Bacteroidota bacterium
ATGAAAGTTAAGGCGCATAGCTTAATACATCAACGTAGTAACGCTGTTTTTATTAACGAGGTTATTCGGTTTAATAGTCATTTTAGAGCCGAAATAGGCGCACGTTACGATTATTTTATTTTTGACGTTGAAGATTTAATACCAAGCGATACTACACGAAAAAATTATACTGGTTTTAATTATCAGCAGGCTATTAACCCAAAATTAAATTTAATTTATACGATTAATGATAAATTACAATTCTTTTTAAACTCCGGAAGTGGCTACCACAGCAACGATGCCCGTTCTTCAGTTCAAGAAAAAAATCAGCACCAATTACCAATTGCTGTTAGTGCGGAATTAGGTAGTTTGTTTCATATTAAAAAATCAATTTTTTCAGTTGCCGTTTGGGGGATGGATTTAAGTAACGAATTGGTTTATGTTGGCGATGACGGCACTACCGAAAACCGTGGTGCAAGCCGCAGATATGGCTTTGATGTAAGCGGAAGAATGCAACTATTGCCTTGGTTGTTTGCAGATGTGGATGTAAACTCTTCGAAAAGTAGATTTATTGATACATTATTTGGGGTTGAAAAAAAGAAAGATTATTATATTCCTTTAGCGCCTACTTTAACATCGGTAGGCGGTTTAACAGCAAAATTTAAAAACGGAATAGAATGTGGTTTGCGTTACCGTTACATGCAAAATAGACCTGCTAACGAGGATAACACAATAATTGCGCACGGCTATAATGTGGTTGATTTAACAGCAAATTACAAAACCAAACATTATAAAATAGGGTTAATAATTGAAAATTTATTAAACACTAATTGGAACGAAGCCCAATTTAATACCGAAACACGCCTACAAAACGAAGCTAAGTCGGTAAGTGAATTGCATTATACACCAGGCACACCTTTTTATGTAAAATTAGTTTTGGGCTATACTTTTTAGATTCAAATAAACTATTTATTTATAACTTTTAAAATTGGCATTTATATCATAATATTCATTTTTACTAATATTTTGTATATTTGCGTTATTGAAAAAAATAACAACAATATTTCTTTTACTTCAATTTCTAACGAATAACACATTCGCTGAAGAGTTTGCTAAATTGCCAAAATTATTTACTCATTTTTACCATCATACTCACGAACATAAAGATGTAGTTGATTTTGGCGATTTTATTACTAAACATTATTTTGATGCGCACAAAGAAAGTGAACATCAAAGCGAAGATAAAGATTGCGATTTACCCTTTAAACATTGTGATGATTGCTGTGTAAATGCACACGCTCCTATAATGGCTTTTATACCGCAGGTAATTGATGCAAAATTTGACGTTATAATTATTTCGGCAAAAAAATATTCGTTTCAAAACGAAAAAATAAAAAGTATTTGCTCTCCTCCCATTTGGCAGCCGCCAAAAGTTAGTTAAATAAATGTAAGAATATCTGCATTGCAGACCAATAAACTGTTTACAGTGTTTACTACTGTAAATTTTCATTCATTTTATTACTTGTAAAAATATGCTCAATAAAATAATTGCGTTCTCAATAAAGAACAAGTTCATTATAGGGCTTTTTATTTTAGCCCTTATTGGTTACGGCAGCTACCAAATTACAAAACTGCCCATTGATGCCGTACCTGATATTACCGATAATCAAGTACAGGTAATAACTTCAGCGCCATCGCTTGGCGCACCCGATGTGGAACGCCTAATTACCTTTCCCATCGAACAGGCTAACAGCAACATACCAGGACTAAAACAAATTCGCAGTTTCTCACGCTTTGGCTTATCGTTAATTACCATCGTTTTTGATGAAGATGTAGATGTATATTGGGCAAGGCAACAAGTAACGGAAAGATTAAAGCAAGCACAAGAACAAATCCCTAAAGGACTAGGCTCGCCCAAACTAGCCCCCGTTACAACAGGACTTGGCGAAATTTATCAATACATACTTCGCGCCAAACATGGTTATGAAACAAAATACGATGCAACAGAACTCCGCACTATTCAAGACTGGATTGTTCGCCGACAATTATTAGGTGTGAAAGGTGTGGCCGATGTAAGCAGCTTTGGAGGAAAGTTGAAGCAGTACGAAATTGCAATTGATGCTAACAAATTAAAATCATTTAATATTACCATTAACGATGTATTTACCGCTCTTGAAAAAAACAATGAAAATACAGGCGGAGCGTACATTGAAAAAAAATCAACAGTATTGTATATCCGTAGCGAAGGTTTGATTGGAAACACAAACGATATTAAAAATATTGTTGTAAA
>JAYTBK010000004.1:0-5827 GCA_043737035.1 Bacteroidota bacterium
CGGTAATGTTGTTATCTAGCAAATATTGTAATTCTTTTTTTAGATTGTCGCCATCTTTAAAATAGTAAATCCCAATAATTGCGAGGTTACTTATGAAGGTTGTAGGCTTCTCAACGAAATCGGTAATTACGCCGGCATCATTTAATTTTACAACACCAAACTGAGTGGGATCCTCAATGCTCTGTACCCAAATTACGCCCTCCTGATTGGTATCCATCACAAAGTCCGCTTTAAATAGAGTATCGGCAAAAGCTACAACTGTTTTTCCTGAAATGGATTCCTTTGCACACATGATGGCATGCGCTGTTCCAAGTGCTTTTTCCTGATAATAGATAACACCTTTGGCACCTTGTTGTTCCGCGATGTTGATTAAATTTTGCTCAACATCTTTTCCGAAATCAGTACCAATAATAAAAGCGATTTCCTCTACTTTTTCGCCGCACACTTTCGTAATGTCTTCTACCAATCGTTGTACAATTGGTTTACCGGCAACATTTATCAGTGGTTTAGGAACGGTTAAAGTGTGCGGTCGCATGCGCTTGCCTTTTCCCGCCATCGGAATAATAATTTTCATAATTTGACTTTATGTGTTAGCGAAGGCATGAGTTTTTCAAGAATTAAAATGCATTTTTGAAGACAAAGCCACCGCCGATTTGTATGTAATTCGTTAATAAATGATTAACAAATATAATATTAATTAATGGAGGAGATAACACTTTAATAGCTGCGAAAACGACTGATGCCAAAGCATGTAAAGTTATTTGTAACTTTTTAACACATATAATTTGTGTTATTTTTTGTCAGTGAATTTCCGATGTATGTAAAATTATTACAAGTTTGCGGTTCGTCCGCCGTCAACAGGCAAATTTATACCATTTATGTATGATGCCGCGGGCGATGCAAGAAACGCAACGGCGTTTGCCACTTCATTAGGTTCAGCAAAACGTGCCATCGGAATTTCGGCCAACATTTCATTGGTTATGTCAGTTTTAGCATGACCTGTTTTTACGGATTTATTTTCAATGATGCTAGCAAGCCTTCCGGTAGCGGTTGCGCCGGGCAGTACATTGTTAACCGTTATATTAAATTTCCCAAGTTCATTTGCTAGGGTTTTACTCCAGTTTGCTACAGCGGCTCTTATAGTATTGGAAACTCCAAGGTTTGGTAGAGGAGCTTTTACCGAAGTGGAAATAATGTTGATGATGCGCCCGTACTTGGAGTTTTTCATTGGTTCAATACAAGCCTGCGCTAAAATATGGTTGCAAATTAAATGATTATTAAATGCTGATAAAAATTCGTTGGTGCTAGCCGAAGCAATTGGGCCTGAAGGCGGGCCACCCGTGTTGTTTACGAGAATATGGACAATGGGCTGACGTTGTAAATAGGCTTCAATTATTTTTTTAAGTTCATCGGGTTTTGAAAAATCCACACACAAATAGGAATGCAATTGACCGGAATCGCTATTCAATTCCTGTTTTGTTGTTTTTAAACTTTCTTCGTTACGCGCAACAAGTGTAATGCTCGCGCCTAAGTTAGCCAATTCTATTGCAATAGCCTTGCCAATGCCTTGGGTACTTCCGCAAACAATAGCTTGTTTATTTTTAAGATCTAAATTCATTTTTAATATTTTTTGATTGTAAAGATGCAGAGAAATACGATAAAATCGAGGCCGTTAATTTTTTTCTTTTTAGTTTTTGAAGGATCCGGTAAATTAATCCCTTCAAAAAATTGGTCGAGTGAAAGTCCTAAGAGTGCGCAAATTCTAAAAAGCGTTTTTAATTCGAAATTTACTCCCCCCTCAATCCATCATTAATTGCTTCTGCTCATATCGAGTTCATACACGAAGTGTTCATAGTTATTGTAGTCTGGTAATTTCCTTAATTCTTTTAGCTTTTTTCCAATAAGTTCTAACTCTGGTAATTTTTGAGCCGAGCCTGAAGCTTTCATCCCACAACACTCTAAAATTTGAACTATATATAGTACCCTATTATATCGTCCATATTTAAAAGTACAAGTTATATAGTGTAGTTAGTGAAATATAATTATATATAAGCGTTCGCTTTATCAATCGTAATGTTATTGGTGAAATCTCCTAGCTCCCGCCCACAGTACTGTACTAAATTTATTTACTTAACCACTAGCTTAAATTCAAAAAAAATGTTTTCGTTTTTGAAATAGCGAAAAATATTGAGTTCCTCGCTAGCTACTATATATGAAGACTGAATTAACGGTTTATGAACTGCCTTTAAGAAGGTAAAAAAATGTTTAAAAACCTTTATTTCTTTTTGCCCGAAAGAATTCACGTAACAATTCTGAACTCTCATTTTCTAGTAAACCTTTGATCACAATTGTTTTGGGATGGATTATGTTTTTGCTTACCGTGTTAAAACCCCGCTTTTCATCCGTAGCTCCATAAACAATTTTAGAAATTTGCGACCAAAATAGAGCTCCAGCACACATAACGCAAGGCTCAAGTGTAACATACAACGTGCAATCTACCAAATATTTTCCGCCAATGGCGTTGGCCGCAGAAGTTATTATTTGCATTTCGGCGTGCGCAGTTACGTCATTTAAACGTTGGGTTAAATTATATCCCCGCGCAATTATTTTATCCTTAGCTACAATTACGGCGCCAACTGGAACTTCGTTAACCGATAAGGCTTTTTTCGCCTCTTTAAGCGCCTCGCGCATAAAATAATCGTCGGAGAATAATTCCATTTTGTATTATTTATTAACTGCAAAAAGGAATGGGTTTCGCAAATATCCAAAAAATAGTTGAGTCATAGTTGAATAGCTTAATTTTTTAAATGCAAAAGAAAAAGATTTTTAAGAATGAAAGAAATAGATCTAAAATTTGTCCTCCTTTTCTTTGTGCTTACTTTGCATTCTTTGCGGTTACTGCATCCAATCCATTTTTTAAACGTGTAAGTACTTCTTCTTTTCCTAATAAACCCAATAAATCAAATAGTTGCGCTCCACCCGCTACGCCTGTTGTAAGTACCCGTAACACTTGCATGTCGAGTTTTCCAATTTCGGTTTGCGTTTCCTGAAATAAATCATGTAACGTTTGCGGATCCCAAATCTTAAGATCTTCTAATTTTGTAAGCAATTGTAAAAACATTTGCTTTGAAGAATCACTCCATTTTTTTGACATCACTTTTTCATCGTATGTGGTAGGCGCCACAAAAAAATAAGATCCTAATTCATAAAACTCTGTTATAAAATGCGCTTTCTCTTTTATCAAGCGGCAAAATTCAGTTACAAATGCTTTGTCTTTTTTAATCCCTTTTGCTTCCAGTAAAGGCATTACCGATGCTGCCAATTGCTCGTCGGTTTGCATCCTTAAATATTGTTGGTTAAACCACTTTGTTTTTTCAGGATCAAATTTTGCACCTGATTTATTTACACGTTCAAAAGAAAAATTCTCTATCAATTCTTCCCTGCTCAATATTTCCCTATTATCGCCTGGATTCCAGCCAAGTAGCGCGAGCATATTTATAAAAGCATCAGCACTAAAACCCGATTCCATATAACCCACATAATCTGTTTTATCACGCGGGTCGTGCCAGTTTAGAGGAAACATTGGTAAACCCGACTTATCGCGTTTCGACAATTTTCCGTTTCCGTCAGGTTTTAAAATCAATGGTAAATGGGCAAGTTGGGGCATTTGATCTTCAAAACCTAAATAACGGTAAATCAAAATGTGTGATGGCGCGCTTGGAAGCCATTCCTCTCCGCGTACAGCGTGGGTAATTTTCATTTCGATATCGTCTACAATATGCGCAAGATGGTAAGTAGGCATGCCATCACTTTTGAGTAATACTTTATCATCAACCTGCGACGAGTTTACGGTGACCCAACCGCGTATGATATCATGAAATCGAATTTCTTCATTTCGTGGAACCTTTAAACGAACTACATATGGCGCCCCGGCGCTTATCAACTTGGCAACTTCATCTTCTGGTAGGGTAAGAGAATTACGCATGTTTTGCCGTGTAATAGCATTATACTGAGGCGCTACAACTTTTGCCGCTTCAAGTTTTTTGCGCATCTCGTCCAATTCTTCCGATGTATCAAAGGCAATATAAGCGTGCCCAGATGCTATTAACTGATCAGCATATTTTTTATAGATTCCAAGTTCTTTCCTTTCACTTTGCCGGTAAGGCGCATATGGCCCATCGCCAAACCCAACACCTTCATTCGGTTCAATTCCGCACCATTTTAAGGCACTGATAATATAATCTTCTGCCCCGGCAACATATCGGGTTTGATCGGTATCTTCAATACGTAAAATAAAATCGCCTTTGTGTTTTTTTGCAAACAAATAGCTAAATAATGCTGTGCGCACACCACCCATATGTAGCCCGCCTGTTGGGCTTGGTGCGAAACGCAAACGTACTTTTTTTTCCATAGTGTGCAAAGATAAATATAAAATTTAAGTTTAATAAAGTTTATGTTTACGTTTGAAAGCGTTAGTTTAGATATATTTTTTATTATCCAAAATCCGGCAAAGTGTTTAGTTGCCATGGATGTAATTAAGCTTAAAAATGAAAAAATATATAGCATTCATAATTATAATATTTGTTTTCACTAAAAATATTGCACAAAATATTAATATAGATTCTTGCCTACATGTTCTTAAAAGTGGTAAAGAGGATACGAGTAAGGTTATTTTGCTGAATAAGATAGCTTGGGATATAGCCTATAAAAATTTAAATCAAGGCTATTTTTATGCAACGCAAAGTTACCAGCTCGCAAAAAAATTAAAGTTTGAACGTTTATATGCGCGCATATGCAATACGAAAGGTCTTATCTGCCTTGATTTGGCTGAAGTTCCCGAGGCACTTTTACTTTTTCAGGAAGGTTTAAAGTTTGCTCAAAAATATTCACAATATCACGCATTAGCTGCATTAAACAACTCGCTGGGAAATTTGTACAGCATTAGGAGCGAATCGCGTAAGGCATTGCGTCACTATATACTTAGTGCTTCCTACCTTCAGAAATCAGAACCCGATCAAATTCCGACAGCAGCTTACAGTAACGTGATAGGAGCATATACAAATCTTAGAAACTTGGATAGCGCAAAATATTATGCGAATATATGCTTGACTTATAATTTAAAAAACAAAAAAACAATTTGGATAGCGAACAATTATATATCACTTTCAGACATTTATTTTTCTCTCGAAAACGGGTCAAAATGTTTGGATGCGGCTCAAAATGCGGTAAAGTATGCTCGTCAGCTTGGGGATGAATATACAATGTCTCACGCTTATCTTCAATTAGGAAACGCGTTCCTTTTAAATAATGAATATGCAAAAGCTGTAGTTGCACTTAATCAGGCAAGGTTTTTTGCCGATATCACTGGTGATATTGCGGTTAAAGAAGTGTCGGCCGAATACTTGAGTAGGGTTTACGAAAACGCTGGCGATTTTAAAAACAGCTTGAAGTATTTTAGAGAAAGCGCGCTATTAAAAGACAGTGCGCTTAATATGGAAAGCATTAAGCAAATTAAGAACTCAGAAGCCAAATTTGAAAATGAAAAAAAACAGAAAGAGATAGAATTGCTGGGCGAAAAACAAAAAGTAAACGAAGCCGAAAACCAACAACGTAAAATTTATTTATATGTTTCATTTATCGGAATTACTGCATTGGCTTTTTTGATACTGATACTTTACCGTAACAATGTATTGAAGCAAAAAACCAATAACAGCCTGGCCGCTTTTAATAATGAAATTAATAAGCAAAAAAACCTAGTTGAAGAAAAAAACAAAGAAATTACTGATAGCATTAACTATGCACGGCGAATTCAACAAAGTATTTTAAC
>JAYTBK010000005.1:0-2264 GCA_043737035.1 Bacteroidota bacterium
ATCCCGCAGCCAGCATACTTGGTAATAACACCATTACTTACACGTTAACCAGTGGCCCGTGCACCGCTGTTGCGTCACAAAATGTGCAGGTGATACATTACATTGACCCTACGATTTCTGGTACAGGACCGTATTGCATTTACGCCCCTTCTGTAGATCTTCAAACGCTTGCATTAAACACGGGCGGAACGTGGTCGGGAACTGGAGTTACAGGAACAATGTTTAGCCCTTCATCTGCAGGAGCGGGAACAATTACCCTCACATACAGCACTAATCCAATGCCATTTGTAGCGGGGGTTTGTTCAGATTTTAGAACAATATCCGTAGTGGTTAATGCTGTACCTGTTCTTGTTCCTTTGGCTGATAAATACGAAAACTGTAATCCTTTTACAACGAACTTTTACACGCCAAGTGCGAACACGGGAACGCTTATTTGGAACTTTGGGGATAATAGCATGCCTGTTTCATCGATAGCGCCGGCACATACATACACTACACCGGGGGTTTATACTGTTACGACAACTTATACAAATAATGTTGGTTGCTCTGTATCATCAACTGTAAGTACAGTTATAACAGTAAATGAAGTTCCGGTGGCGGATTTTAGTCCGAGCCTTGATGTAACTACGGTCGTAGACGGTGAAATTTTGTTTACAAACTTAACCTCAAACATAAATACCAATACATATAGTTGGAACTTTGGGGATATTGGCGGAAGTACGGATATTAATCCAACCTTTTTATTTACAAACTCAGGAGAGTATTTTGTGACGCTCCAGGCTACCAGTAACAAAGGTTGTATTGATGATCAGGTGAAAAAAATAACGGTTAACCCTGACGTAGTGTTATACGTACCCAATTCGTTTACGCCTAATGGTGATGGATTGAATGATGAATTCCAAATATTTTTACCTCCGACTGGAGTTGATTATTCATCATTTAACTTAATAATCTTTGACCGTTGGGGTTCGGTTTTATATAAATCAAATGATGTGTTTAAATTCTGGAAAGGATCAAAAAATAATTCGGGAGATATTGTAAAACAGGATACTTACGTTTATAAAATTACTTTTCAGGACGAGAAAAAAAAGTACTATGAGAAACTTGGTTACGTAACGGTTTTGGCCAAGTAAATCCTAAATTGAGATTAAAAAAACCTTCGCCAAAAGCGGAGGTTTTTTTTGGTGGGACAATAAATGATGCCCGGGTTAATATTATGCGGGGAACAATATTTGAAGTAATAAAGTATGAAAATTTTAATCCAAACTTTTATAATAACTATTATGCTATCAGCTACGGCGCAACAAAATCCTGAAAATATCAATTTAAATAAATTTAGTGGGAAATGGTTCGTGATTGGCGTAATTCCCACAGCATTTGATAAAAACTGGGAGTATGTAACAGAAACCTATACAATTAAGGACGAAAACAAAATAGATATTTTTACAACGTATATTAAAAAAGGCAAAACGAAAACAAACTCTGTAAGATCGAAAGGGTTTCCAAAAAAGGAAGAAAAAAATGTAAAATGGAAAGTTCAGTTTGTATGGCCATTTAAAGCCGATTATCTAATTGAAGAAATCGCGAGTGATTACTCGTATACGGTAGTTGGACATCCTAAAAAGAAATTTTTGTATATAATGAACCGTAGCGGGAAAATGGCCGAAGAACTCTACAACGAACTTGTAGAACGGTATTCCCAAAAAGGTTATGAAACAGGGAAACTGCAAAAAGTTTTACAATAATAAAAATTGTATAAAAAATTAAGCAACTTTTAATTGCGTGAGCCTTGCGTTTTTTAATTTATCCAAAGCATAATCCAAAGTAATTGTAAGTGATTTTGTTGTTTTTTCCTCGCTCGGAATATCGTACATAAAATCCACCATGATGGCTTCGCAAATTCCGCGAAGTCCACGTGCACCCAATTTAAATTCTAACGCTTTGTTAACAATAAGTTCCATTACTTCCTCTGTTACTTCCAGTTTTACGCCCTCCATTTTAAACAAATGCTTGTATTGTTTGATTAATGCGTTTTTTGGTTCAGTTAAAATAGAACGTAATGCTTGTTTATCCAGTGGCTTCAAATAAGTTAACACTGGAAGCCGCCCGATTAACTCAGGAATAAGCCCAAAAGATTTCAGATCCTGCGGTGAGATGTATTGCAATAAATTACTTTTATCAATTTCTTCATTTGCTATCGACGCCGAATACCCTAAAGCTTGGGTGTTTAAACGCTGAGATATTTTTTTATCAATGCCATCAAA
>JAYTBK010000006.1:0-5812 GCA_043737035.1 Bacteroidota bacterium
TCAAAGTTTACTGGCGTAACCTCTACGTGTAAATCAATACGGTCTAATAACGGGCCGCTAACTTTACTCAAATATTTTTGTACCACACCTGGGCCACAAACACATTCCTTTTCTGGGTGATTATAATAACCACACGGGCAAGGATTCATGGCGGCAATCAGCATAAAACTAGCAGGATAATCAACTGACATTCGGGCTCTAGAAATAGTTACTCTTCTATCTTCTAAAGGTTGGCGCATTACCTCTAAAACCGTTCGCTTAAACTCGGGTAATTCATCCAAAAACAACACGCCATTATGTGCTAACGATATTTCTCCGGGCTGGGCATTCATTCCTCCGCCAACCAGGGCTACATCCGAAATAGTGTGGTGCGGACTCCGAAAAGGACGCTTTGTGACAAGCCCCTGTATTTTT
Source organism: Bacteroidota bacterium (assembly GCA_043737035.1). GTDB lineage: Bacteria > Bacteroidota > Bacteroidia > B-17B0 > Aurantibacillaceae > UBA4416. The sequence goes on from JAYTBK010000006.1 coordinate 415, forward strand.
GCGGTTTTGCCTGCAACGCTGTGTATTTTGGTTGTTTCAAGCGCTTCATCTAGTGTTAACGGCGGCAAAATGGACGGCATGCGTTTACTCAACATGGTTTTTCCTGCGCCCGGCGGACCAATTAAAATAACGTTATGTCCGCCCGCAGCCGCAATTTCTAAAGCCCGTTTTATATTTTCCTGTCCTTTTACATCGGCAAAATCAAATTCCAAATCATCGAGCCTCGATAAAAATTCTTGTTCAATATCAATTTTTGTCGGTTCTAATTTTTCAATGCCATTAAAAAAATCAATCACCTGCTTTATATTACTTACACCGTAAACTTCGAGGCCATCTACTACCGCAGCCTCTTTAGCGTTTTCGGCGGGCAATATCAACCCTTTAAACCCTTCCTGTTTTGCCTTAATAGCAATGGGCAAAGTTCCTTTAATAGGACGAAGTTCACCATCTAATGATAATTCTCCCATAATGATGTAATTCGAAACTTCGTCGGATAAAATTTGTTCTGAAGCCGCCAAAATACCAACCGCAATCGTTAGGTCGTACGCCGAACCTTCTTTACGGATATCGGCCGGTGCCATATTAATTGTAATTTGTTTTCCTGGAATTTTAAGATCATTATTTTTTAACGCCGCATCAATGCGCTGATGACTTTCTTTAACCGCGCTATCGGGTAAACCAACTAAATAAAAATTTATTCCCTGACTAATATTTACCTCAACAGTAACAGTGGTGGCGGTTATACCGTGCACGGCGCTTCCAAACGTTTTTACTAACATAACAAATTATTTGTGGCAAAATAACAACAAAAAGAAACATCACAGTGCTACAAATTATAGCATTGTGTTTTTTTGCCTAATTTTAGGGCAGTGTGGGCGTAATGCTACATTTTTTAGAGTTTTGTATTTTAATTTAGTTTGCGCATCTTTAAAGCGTGTTGGTTAAAAATATTTCGCTCAGACAAACCGTTGTGTATTTATTGTTAGGTTTAACCAGCTTTGCAACATTTATTTTTGTAGTACTTAAAGCTAAGTACACTTCTTTTACACACGACGAAAGTTATACGTACTTGCATTACGTACACGAGCCTTTTATGGATATTATTTCCTACAAGCGCCCCTACACCAACAACCATATTTTAAATACTGTACTAATGAAATATGTTGAAGCAATGTTTGGAACTACCGAAATTTTGCTGCGTTTGCCTAACGTTTTAGCATGCGTCCTTTATTTATTTTACGCTTTCAAATTAATTAAACAAGTTTCATTTTGGCTAATTTTCCCTTGTTTCATCTGTTTATTTTGTAACACTTCGTTCATCGATTTTTTTTCTCTAGCCCGTGGTTATGGTTTATCGTTTGCTTTTATGTTAACGTCAACTTACCACCTTATAAAATACTTTGAGTGTAAAGAACGAAAGCAGCTTATATTTTTTAATGCGGCCGCTCTATTGGCAGTGCTTAGTAATTTTTCGTTGCTTAATTATTACGTGGCTGCACTCATTACTTTTAACGCTGTTGTAATTATTGATGTAAAATTTGCATACGAAAAACGAAGTTTTGGAACGCAATTATTTCGTTTAAATAGTGTAAATATCATATCCGTAGTGGTATTTTTTGCGGTTTTATACGAGCCTCTGCGCCGTGTTATACAAGGCAATATGCTTGATTTTGGTGGAAAAGAGGGAATAATGGAGGATACGTTCCGAACACTATTTACTGGCATTTTATATGAAACTGTTGTGCCGCAAATTTTTCATATGTCAATACCAATAGCCATTTGTGGTTTTTTATTTGCAATGGCATTTTTTATTTTACGAAAACTTTACAGGAAGGATAAATTATTTTTTGCCACCCAAAAACATTTGGTTATTGTTTTCAGTATTTTAGTAAGCATTTTAATGATGTCGGTGTTGCAACATTATATATTAAACACCGATTTTTATACCGGCAGATTCGCCTTATTTTTATATCCGTTATTGATTTTAAATTTTATTTTCTTTTTAAATTTTTTGCTTCCTAAAATAAAAATTGCTGTTTTTGGTTTATTATATTCTTTGGCCATCCTTCTCATCTTAAATATATCATGTAACCTTAATTTATACTTTTTTCAGGTATGGAAATATGATTGCAAAACCAAAATTGTAATGAAAGCCTTAGAAGAAAACCACCAACGAAGTTTAGGAACAAAAACTTTAGGTATAAACTGGCTTTTTGAACCGACGACAAATTTTTACCGCATAACTCACCAATTAAATTGGCTTAATGCAACAAACCGAAAAGGTTTAAATGCAAACAACGATTACTTTTTTATTTTTGATAACGATACAAATGCTTATATGGCAACTGGAAAACAAATTGTTTTTAAAGACGAGTTGAACCACCTTCTTTTGGTGAAAAACAAATAAAATTACACAATTTATTTAAATACGATTCGTACACTGGCCCCGATTGAAGCGGTATCCTTTTTGGCCGCCTCCTTTAGCAAAAAGATTTAGCTGAAAGCGGGAACAAGCTCCTAAAAAATAATGGGTGAGTATTTTTGCCATTTTTTTTGCTCATACCGTGCAAAATTCGTTTTTATTAAAATATATTTTACCATAATATTTGGTTTAGGAGATAAATTGTATATTTATGATTCTAAAAAAATATTCTATGTTTAAAAAGGCACTCCCCACTCTTTGCGTAACGTTACTTTGCCTTCACCTTAATGCTCAAACTGCTCCGGTGGATGAGCTGAACTGCTACAATAAATGGTCGGTAAAATTTGATTCGCGCGGAGCAGAAGATGTGGCGGATGGTGTTTACACCGATGTGATTATTACATCGCGCGTAGGCGGAAAAGCAAGTTGTTATAGTGGCAAGGCCGAAGTTTTAAATAAAAAGTTATTGCGCTGCTACATTACTTTAGAAGATGGTACATTTGAAGAAGTGAAAAGAACCTGGAAAGCAACTTCGAATAAAGATGTAACCATAATAAACGGAATTAGCACTTCAATGGTGACGGTGCACAGTGAATTGATAAACGTACTTTGGCCTAACAAAATAAAAGCAAAAAAACCGGCCGCTAAAAAAGCGCCCGACCCAACCGACGATTAATCCGTATATAGCTCAACATTCTCTTTTTTAGCCAAACCCGGAGGTTGTTTTATATTAAATTAGGTCGGTTTTTTCAAAAAACTCTTCTTTAATTTTTGATTTCTAATAAAAAGACTATATTTGCAGCCCGATTTTTATTTTTAAATCGCTGATTTTAAATATTTTGTAAATGACCAAAGCAGATATAGTAACCGAAATTTCAGATAAAACAGGTATTGAAAAAATTGTAGTGCAAACAACCGTTGAAGCTTTTATGAAATCAATACGTACTTCGATGACGGAAGGAAAAAACGTGTATTTGCGAGGCTTTGGAACCTTTGTGGTTAAAAAGCGCGCCGAAAAAGTTGGACGTAATATTTCTAAAAATACGACTGTAATTATTCCGGCACATTTTATACCCGCTTTTAAACCGGCTAAAACTTTCTCCGAAAGGGTAAAACGTAATGTAAAAGTTGCCGAACCACTCGATAATAAACAAGTAGAATAATGTTACCCGCTCATAAAACGCAGATAGGTTTAGTAATAACAGCTGTTGTTTTATTCGTTCTTTTATTTATTGCACCAACAAAACACGCGCAAAAAGAAATTGCCGGCAGGCCAGTTGCACCAACTAATGTGATGGGAACAACTGCTACGGTTGAACCTTTTATGAACATTGCTTCTAAAGCATTGGATTTAAAGGAAAAAACGGAACTCGACGGCCTTTTAGCTAACGCCGAAAAAACATTTTCTGATACTGCGTTTATGAAAATTGTTCAGTTTTGGGATAATTTAAAGCGCCCCGATTTTGCGTCATTTTACATGGAACAATTAGCAATTCGTAAACAAACCGGCGTTTCTTATGCGAAAGCAGGTGATCGTTATTTTTATGCGGTTCGTTTTGTAAAGGAAACCAACGAAATTGGTGCGTTGTACGAAAGTGCGGCACGGTGCTATCAAAAAGCATTGGATAAAGATGCTAATAATACCGAAGCTAAAATACAATTGGCAGCTTGTTATGTAGAAGCAGGAACTGACCCAATGAAAGGGATTGCACTATTACGCGAAGTTGAAAAAACCGATAGTAATAATGTAAAGTTGCAATTAACATTTGCTTTTTTTTCGGTTAAATCGGCCCAATGGGATAAAGCCATTGCTCGTTTCGAAAAAGTTTTGGTAATTGATCCGCTTTATATTGAAGCTTATTTGCATTTAGCGGATGCTTACGAACAACAAGGTAAAAACGCAAAAACAATTGAAATGCTAACCAAATACGGCGGGCTTACGCAAGATGCTACCGCCAAACAGGAAGTACTAAAATACATTGAACAACTAAAGCTAAAATTGTAAGCTTTAAAAATATAAATAAAAAAAATATAAATTTTAAAACCTAAGCATTATGCCAAGCGGAAAAAAAAGAAAAAGACATAAAATGGCGACTCACAAACGGAAAAAACGTTTGAGAAAAAACCGTCATAAGAAAAAATAATCGGTAACTAACCGATATTTTATTGAAGCATTTAACGCAAAGGGAAAGAAACAAAAATCTTAACCCTTTGCTTGATGGATTATATTTGCTAACTGAAATGTTGTGCAAAAAGTATATATATTAACAGGGATTTTTAAATTTACAGCCTTAAACAGGCGCGTTGGCATTAAGCTAGCGTATTTTAAATATCCACAAAAAAATTTAACGTGAATGTAGAACTCGTAATAAATTCTACGCCCAGCGAAGTTGTTATAGGATTATTAAACGATAAACGTTTAATAGAACTGCACAAAGAAAAAAATAACATCAAATTTTCGGTAGGCGATATCTATCTTGGTAAAGTTAAAAAGGTAATGACCGGTCTTAACGCAGCCTTTGTAGACGTAGGATATGAAAAAGATGCATTTTTGCATTATCTGGATTTAGGTCCGCAAGCAAATTCATTAATGAAGTACGTGGATGCCGTTCGTTCTGGTAAACAGAATGTGAGCAACCTCATGTATTTTAAAAATGAAGGCGATATAAATAAAGACGGCAAAATTAACGATGCGGTTAAGCCGGGACAAATTATGCTGGTGCAGGTTGCCAAAGAACCCATATCCTCAAAAGGGCCGCGTATTACTACCGAGATTTCTCTTGCCGGGCGTTACATGGTACTGATTCCTTTTTCCGATAAAGTTTCTGTTTCTTCTAAAATACGCAGCAGCGAAGAAAAAACAAGGTTAAAACAATTGGTGCACAGTATAAAGCCCAAAAACTTTGGAATAATTGTGCGTACAGTAGCCGAAGGAAAATCAGTTTCGGATATTGAAGGCGATTTGGCGGATTTAAT
>JAYTBK010000007.1:0-2257 GCA_043737035.1 Bacteroidota bacterium
TGAAAGCGCTTTTGAACGCGTAAATGCTTCGGTAAATAGTTCTAAAGCAAATATGCAGACCGCCGTGGCCCAATTATCGCAGGCAAAAGCAAATCTGGCAAACGCGGATGCTTCATACGCTCGAAACAAAAAATTATTTGATCAAAATGTTATTTCTCAGCAGGAAATGGACGCTGCAAAAGCTGCATTCGAATCGGCGAAAGCAAATGTGGAAGGGCTTACTGAAAGTATAAAAGCTGCAAATTATAATGTAAAAAGTATGGAAGCATCTTTAAAAGAAGCCAATACAAATTTAGATAAAACACGTATTATAGCGCCGGTTGACGGAACTGTATCAAAGCTGAACGTCGAAAAAGGTGAGCGCGTAGTGGGTGTACAGGGTTTGCAAGGAACTGAAATTTTACGTCTCGCAAATTTAAACGAAATGGAAGCAAGCGTTGAGGTAAACGAAAATGATATTATAAGAATTCATAAAAACGATACGGCAATAATTGAAGTTGATGCGTACATCGGAAAAAAATTTAGGGGCATTGTTACTGAAGTTGCCAACTCCGCCAACTCCACGGGCATTTCTGTCGATCAGGTAACTAACTTTGTTGTAAAAATTCGTGTATTAAGAGATTCATACCTTTCATTGATAAGTGAAACTAATCCTGCACCATTTAGGCCAGGCATGAGTGCAAGTGTAGAAGTTCAAACAAGGAGGGCTGCAAATATAATCACCGTGCCAATACCGGCTGTTACAACACGAAGTAGTGATACATTAACCAAAAAAAATCAGTTTGAAGGTGAGGATGAAGAGCTAGTGATAAAGGATGAAACGCAGGAAAAAATGAACACGAAAAAAGAAGAAATTAAAGAATGCGTTTTTTTAAATGTGAATGGAACCGCAAAACTCGTATACGTAACTACAGGGATACAGGATAATGATTTTATCGAAATTATAAGTGGCATAAAACCTGGCGACGAAATAATATCCGGCCCTTATGGCGCGGTATCCAAAACGCTGCAACATCATACAAAAATAAACATTGTTACAAAAGACAAGTTGTTTGCCGATAAAAAATAAGTCATCTAAAGCAATTGCCCTGTATCTTAAATATTGAAACATCAGGTACGATGTGCTCGGTTGCTTTGTCGGAAGGCGATGAATTGTTATCGATTGCTGAAATAAACTCAGGTTACACACACGCAGAAAACGTACATCTTTTTATTAAAAAAGTTTTAGTGTCTGCGGGTAAAAAAATTACAGATGTAAATGCAGTTTCAATAAGTTCAGGTCCGGGTTCGTACACCGGTTTGCGCATTGGATTTTCAGCTGCTAAAGGTTTGGCGTATGCGTTGAACATTCCGCTAATTGTTATGGATACATTGCAAATATTAACAAGCATTGCAATGCGAAGTATTGGTGATAAAGAAATATTATTTTGTCCGTTGCTCGATGCCCGCAGAATGGAAGTATATACTGCTTTGTATTCGGGCAATTATAATGTGCTTCTTAAACCATGCGCGCTGGTTTTGGACGAAAAAAGCATACCAATCTTCCACCAAAATTTACCGGTTTGTTTTTTTGGCGATGGTTTACCCAAAGCTAAGATGTTACTAAACACATTTGCTGACGCATTGTTTGTAGAGGATGTTACATTAACTGCAACAGCTATGATTAGTATGGCGTACAAAAAATTTACACAAAACAATTTCGCGGATGTAGCCTACGCTGAACCATTTTATCTAAAGGATTTTTACTTTGCTGCAAAAAAATAAATTTTTATTACATGAACGTTGAAAATAAAAAAGTGGCATTTGTTATTAATCCCGCCGCCGGAGTTAAAAAGAAAATCAATACCATTGAGTTAATCAAGTCGTATTTTGCTGAGGGTTTCGACTATGATTTTATTGTGTGGAAAAATAAAAACGATTTCGAATCCGTAAAACAACAAATCCTTTCGGGGAATTACAAAACTGTGGTAGCATGTGGTGGCGATGGTACCGTAAATTTAGTGGCATCCGTCATTGCTCACAGTTCAGTTGCACTTGGTATATTACCGCTTGGATCCGGAAATGGGTTGGCACGAAGCAATGGAATTTCAATGAACCTAAAAAAAGCCTTAAAGACAATTGCTAATGGTAAAGTACAGCTAATTGATGGCGCACTGCTTAATGGGGTACCGTTTTTCTGCACCGCGGGTGTGGGGTTCGATGCGCTAATAGCTGGACGGTTTGCAGCAAGTACAAAGCGAGGTTTCATCACGTATTT
>JAYTBK010000008.1:0-2257 GCA_043737035.1 Bacteroidota bacterium
AATGCTTATTGGTTAAAGGATGGTAAATAACATAAAGTTGTTGTGGATTAACTAAGCTAAAAGTATTACCGGCCCATTCCCAATTTCCAAAGTGGCCCATCACTAAAATACACGATTTTTTTTGAGCATGGAGTTCATTAAAAATCCGTTTTGTATTTTCATTCAATACGCAACGTTTTAAAGCTTCACTTTTACTGATGGTTAGCGTTTTTAATGTCTCCAAAAAAAGATCACACAAATAGTGGTAAAACTTTTTTTCTATCACTTTTAATTCGGCGTGTGTTTTTTGGGGAAAAGAGTTTTTAAGGTTTTCAAAAACTACTTTTTTTCTGTAACCTAAAACGTTGTACATCATAAAATAAACAACATCGCATACCAAATAAAATATCGGGAACGGTAAAATTGAAATTAGATACAAAAAAGGTAAGCTCAGGTAAAACACAACACGACTCATGCTATAAAAGTACCCATAATATGATAACTCCCTTATTTTTACACAAACTTTAAATTTTCAATTCCTTTTAATTATATTTATAAGCGTAGATCGGGCTGTTGATTGAGTGGCTGACATGATAAAAATATCAAACTTTAAATAATAAAATTAGACCCATGAAAAAAATAGTTACTTCCTTTTTGTTTTTAACCTTGGTCGCGAAATTATCCGCACTTGATGCGGGTGATATCGTTAAAATGGAACTCGCGAAACAAAAATTATTTGCAGGCCAATACATTGGAGCGCTTAACATTTATAAAGAAGTGCTTCAAAAAAATCCGGATGACGCAAAGGTTTTATATTATGTAGGATATTGCAATGTTGAATTAAAAAAATACGCCGAAGCCACTGAAAATTTTAAGAAAGCGATTGCGACAAATAAGGATATCAAGCCTGAAACATATTTTCAATTGGGTAAAATTTATTTGTTTAGCGAAAAAGTAGACGATGCTCTGGCAGAGTTTAATAATTTTCTTTCCAAATCAAAATCCAAAGAAGCCGATAATGAAGATGTAGAAGTTTATATAGCCTACTGCAACAATGCAAAAAAATTGATGGCCTTACCAGTGGATACTAAAATTGAAAACCTCGGAACTTCGATTAATTCAAAGTACGACGATCAATCACCCGCTATTAGCGCGGACGGCCGTAAGTTGGTTTTTAATACACGTAGGCCTGAAACTACCAATTCGCCCCAAGATGTTGAAGGCGATGGCAAATTTTTTCAAGATATTTTTATTTCTAATTGGGATACGGTAAATAAAAAATGGAACGTGGCTGAAGATGTTCCCGGTAACGTAAATACCGATGCACACGATGCGTGTACAGGAATTTCGCCCGATGGTAAACAAATATTTATTTATAAAAACGATGTCACGGATAACGAGTCTCGTGGCGGCGATATTTTTGTAACCAAAGTGGTAAATAATAAATGGAAAACTCCTGAAACAATTGGTAAGCCTATAAATACAACGTATTGGGAAGGTGGTGCATGCATTTCGCCCGACGGAAAAACTCTTTATTTTACAAGTGAACGCCCAGGCGGTTATGGCCACGCCGATATTTATATGGTTACCCGTATTAATAAAACAGAGTGGGGCAAACCTGTAAATTTGGGTGCAGAAATAAATTCGGAGTACGATGAGGTTGGCGTGTTTTTGGCTCCGGATGATAAAACCTTGTTCTTTTCATGCAACGGAAAAACTTCGATGGGTTCTTATGATATATTTAAATCAACGCGCGATGGAACAAAATGGAGCAAACCGGTTAATTTAGGTTACCCAATTAATACCGTTTTTAAAGATGGGCCATTGGTTGTTAGTGCCGACGCTTTGAGTGCTTATTTTGCAAGTGAACGCACGGGCGGACTAGGTGAAAGTGATATTTATAAAGCAGATTTAACTACATATTCTCTGCTTGAAAAAGACGGTAAACGAAAAACAAATAATGGCCTAAGTATTTTAAAAGGAGTAATTCGCGACGGATTTGAAGGATCGGGTATTTCGATGGTTGATATAACTATTGTAGATGCGACAGGTAAAGTAGCGGCATCAACAGTATCTAACGAGAACGGTGAGTATTTTATTACATTAAAAGGAGATATGGTGTATACAGTAAAGGCTGTAAAAAAAGGTTATAAATCCGCTGAAGAAAAAGTGGATCTTAAAATTGGGAAGACCGATGTTTTTTCGTTAGAGAAGCAAATTATGCTTAATAAGGAAAAATAATTTTACATGAGTTGTTTATGCTTTTAGTAAAATGGTT
>JAYTBK010000009.1:0-5790 GCA_043737035.1 Bacteroidota bacterium
AAATAATCTGAAAATGTATTTTAGCGATGAATTGAATTTTTTTAACCAAGAATCTTTAAGTGATAAAACATTTAACATCGACTCTTTAGGGAATATTATAGGTTTTAGTCGAAGTAGTTTTGGGAAAGCATTACCCTTAGCAATAAAAGTAAAAAGTCCAGACTCCCTGTACTTAAAGAATTTTGAATTTGAAAACTTTGCCTGGCAATTTTTCGAAAATGGGAAATATGATGATGCTATTGCTTATTGTAAGCGAGGATTACAATTATATCCTGAAGATGAGATTTTATTATACCAAATGGCACATGCTTACTTATACAATAACGACTATGATAAGGCTATAGCAATTTACAATACACAATTAAAACTAAAATGGGCACCTGAAAGTAAATGGGAAAAAAATATGCAAAGAGTTTTCATATACTTTAAAGAATCGGGATACGATGTTAAAATATTCGATAAAGTTTTTAATGATTTAAAAATTAAAAAGCCAAAAGGCTATTAATAGCTAATCAAAAGTAATTTTCACAAAGAAGACCTTACGCTGTGGCTCAGCGCCTTTGACCGAGCGGACGCGAGATGCGCAAAACCGTGCTGAAAGCACGCCATTTTGTTGTGCGGTGGGAATTTAGCTCTTTTGATTTTTGCCTGTCTTTTGCAAAAAACAAATGTGCTAAATTAGGGATAGCCAAAACGGGTTTTCAAAACCCGAAAAGAGGGGAGGAGAGTAAAAACTAAAAACCGTTTCAAGTTTCCTAAACTGTTTCTATGAAACTCTGTTCTTGTCGGCGCGTACCTTTTTAGAAACCGAAAAGCTTATAGTCTACCGTAAAATTGTCTTTGGAATTGTCACTGGGCGCATTGAACATAACTAGCATATATGATTTACTTTCTCCCACATATTTGGTGTTTTTCACCAAATATGATTAGGTTTTGTGCTATTAGCTGTTTATCAAATTTAATCATTTTTACAAATTATCAAATGGCGAAACTACTTTTCTTATACTCAAATCACTTACATGCGTATAAATCTCAGTAGTGGTGCTTCGGCTATGTCCCAAAATTTCCTGTATATATCTTAGGTCAGTTCCATTTTCTAGTAAATGTGTCGCGTAGCTGTGCCGTAACCAGTGTAACGTCACCGGCTTCAATATCTTACTTTTTATAAGCGCCTGTTTCAAAACCGCCGCCAAACTGCTTTCGTCGTAAGTCGTCCCTTTCTCCTTTCCCTCAAATAGCCAAACCAAAGGTTTATACGCCGTATAATAGCATCGTAATAATGCCAATATCTTTTGCGATAACGGCACAATTCTATCCTTGCGCCCCTTTCCTTGCCTAATAATTATCAAACTCCGCTTCGAGTCAATGTCATTTAGCGTTAAACCCAACAATTCGCTCCGCCGCAAACCACAGCTGTAAATTAAACTCAACATCGCCTTGTGTTTTAAATTACCATGCGCGTTTAAAATCAGTTTTATTTCTTCCTTACTTAATACATTAGGTAAAACCCTTTGGGTTTTGGGTCGGTGAATTAATTCCGGATCTAATTTTTTATTTTCAATCTTATTAAAAAATAATTTCACCGCATTCACCACTTGGTTTTGAAACGAAGTAGAAAAATTATTTTTAATAATATACTGGTTATTAAAATCTATCAAATCATCGTTTGTAATTTCGGTTAAGGGTTTGTTGGCGTAGTATCGTAAAAATATCTTTAAAGCGTCGGCATACGTGGCAATCGTATTTGCGCTATACCGTTTTGAAGTGAGCCACTCCCTAAATTTTTTCACTTTATATACCAATTCGTCCGTTAGGGTGGCCAAACAATCAGTCGGCTTGCTGGGTATTTGGGTATCCGGTTTTTCAAAAATAGGCGCTTCGTTACATACCTCAATACAAATTCCCGTAGGTGCAAATACATTTTTTATAAGTTCAAGTGCGCCATTATAATACCCAATGTACCAGCCCCGTTGGCTTTGACTCCATTTTATGCCGGGCAATGTTCGAGCAATTTGTGTCGTATGCAAATCATACTTAAACTTTAAAAATAATTTCAATCTGCTGTTATGCATTGCGTGTTCAACCTGTATCATTGTTACCATATTTAAAAATAAAATAAAATGTAGTACTACCTTGCTATGTTATGTAGCAATTTACATTAATTTAAATTAAATATTTTTAAGTTTTAAATTTTGGGCGTGGCCCGAGGGGCCCGGGCTTTACGCTTCAATCTGCTACTTCACTCCGTTGCGTAGCAGGATTTACGCTGCAATCCCTCACGCTCGGCAGCGGCGTATGTAAGCTAAAAAAAATATTGTTAGTAAGGCGCACTGACGCAAACGAACAGTGTGAACTGCAATTTTTTCTGAGCTTTTCGCAAAAAAAAAAGAATTAGAGTTGGCGTTCGTTTTTGATGCAACCCACATGCCAGCTCAAACATCCACCGGGTGTTTGCCCTATTTCTTTTTTCGTCAAGGAAAAAAGATAGCAGAAGAAGAAGAAAATTTGCAGTAATGAGATTCTGAAACAATTTTAGAATGAACAATGAGATTGCTTCACTCGTAACTCTTTATTAATGGCCAAGAACGTGGTTTATTTTAAGAAAGGAGCTTTACGGAGTTTAACTCAAACATAAACTTTAAAATTAAAAGAGAGCAGGGAAATCGTTTTGACTTGACTTTTTTGTTTCTTTTTTCGTCAAGTAAAAAAGACAGCAGAAGAAGAAAATGTGCAGTAATGAGGTTCTGAAACAAGTTCAGGATGAATAGCTCCGGACCAAACACAAATAATTAATTTTTTTAAAATGGCAAATTGCACCGTTGTTTACTGTTAAGTAATCTCATTTGTACGTAAACTTTTATTTAACTGCCATAACATAGTTACTTAAAAAAAGTAAACGTCATAAAAAAAAATCCCTTTAAGAAATGATCTCAAAGGGATTTTATAAGTAAGGATGTTTAAATTATTTTACTTCCTCATAATCAACATCGGTTACGTTTTCACCTTTTGCCTGATCATTGTTTTGTGCTGTATCCTGCCCATTTTCAGCGTTACCACCACCTTGTTGGTTCATCGCTTCGCTCATTTCTTTTGATGCTGCTTCCCAAGCGGTGTTCAAAGCACCTGTTGCGCTGTCAATATCACTTAGGTTACGCGCCGCATGAGCCGTTTTTAAATCATTAACAGCGGTTTCAATCACAGCTTTTTTCTCAGCCGGAATTTTATCTCCATATTCTTTCAACTGTTTCTCGGTTTGAAATATCATTCCGTCAGCTGCATTTATTTTTTCTGCTTCTTCTTTCGCTTTCTTATCAGCATCAGCATTCATCTCAGCTTCGCGTTTCATTTTCTCAATTTCTTCTTTGCTTAATCCTGACGATGCTTCAATACGAATGTTTTGTGCTTTACCGGTAGCTTTATCTTTTGCCGAAACCGATAATATACCGTTCGCGTCAATATCAAATGTTACTTCAATTTGCGGCACGCCACGTGGTGCAGGCATAATACCATCAAGGTTAAATTGGCCAATGGTTCTGTTATCTTTCGCCATTGGGCGTTCGCCTTGTAATACATGTAATTGTACGCTTGGTTGGCTATCGCTTGCAGTACTAAACGTTTCAGTTTTTTTAGATGGGATAGTCGTGTTCGATTCAATTAATTTTGTAAACACGCCACCAAAAGTTTCAATACCTAACGATAGTGGTGTAACATCCAATAACAAAACATCTTTTACCTCACCGGTTAAAACACCACCTTGTATCGCAGCGCCTAAAGCAACTACTTCATCAGGGTTAACACCTTTGCTTGGTGTTTTTCCAAAGAATTTTTCTACAGCTTCCTGTATTGCAGGTATACGTGTTGAACCTCCAACTAATATAATTTCATCAATATCAGTAGTTGATAAACCCGCATTTTTCAAGGCCGATTTACATGGGTCAATCGTTCTTTTAATTAAACCGTCGGCCATTTGTTCAAATTTAGCACGTGTTAACGATTTTACTAAATGCTTAGGAATTCCGTTTACCGGCATAATATATGGCAAGTTTATTTCCGAACTCGTTGTGCTCGATAATTCAATTTTAGCTTTTTCGGCCGCTTCTTTTAAACGTTGTAAAGCCATTGGGTCTTTACGCAAATCAATACCTTCATCGCTTTTAAATTCGTCGGCTAACCAATCAATAATTAACTGGTCAAAATCATCGCCACCTAAGTGTGTATCGCCATCAGTTGATTTTACTTCAAAAACACCGTCGCCCAATTCTAAAACCGAAACGTCATGCGTTCCACCACCACAGTCAAAAACAACAATTTTCATGTCTTTGCCTTTTTTGTCCATGCCATAAGCAAGGGCAGCGGCGGTTGGTTCGTTAATAATACGTTTTACTTTCAATCCGGCAATTTCACCTGCTTCTTTTGTAGCCTGGCGTTGCGCATCGTTAAAGTAAGCGGGTACAGTAATTACAGCTTCCGTAACTTCTGTACCTAAAAAATCTTCGGCAGTTTTTTTCATTTTTTGTAAAATGATAGCCGATATTTCTTGCGCCGAATAATTCCTGTCATCAATAACAACACGCGGGGTATTGTTATCGCCTTTTATTACTTTATAAGTCATACGGGGAATTTCTTTCGATGCTTCATCAAAAGATGATCCCATAAAACGTTTTATTGAAGAAATTGTTTTTGTTGGATTTGTAATTGCTTGGCGTTTTGCCGGATCGCCCACTTTGCGTTCTCCGCCTTCAACAAAAGCTACCACCGAGGGTGTTGTGCGTTTTCCTTCGTTGTTTGCAATTACCACAGCCTCATTACCTTCCATAACCGCTACGCAGCTATTGGTTGTGCCTAAGTCTATTCCTATTATCTTTCCCATTACAGTTTATTTTAGTGTTATATTTTTTTTAATTCGCTATATACAAGACAATGTTTATGCCAATAGCATGTTCTTTTTAGAGTGTGCCATGCTGACAGTTTTAACCGGATTTATAAAACTATTTGTCATTTTAAATCACACAAAAGCCCGCCCGTTCGGCAGACGGCCGCAAAATGCTACAAAAAACTTAGGGTGAACAAGGGGTAGGTGGTATAACTCCGGAGCTATTGCAAAAACCAAAATTAAAAGTACTTGGATGGCAGGCAATTTTATCAATAAAATCGTTCCACATATCTTTTGTTACAATGGTTGTAGAACGGCTTGAAAATATACCCACGCCACCTTTAATATTAGTGTAATAGGGTTTATCCTGCGCAATACTATTTGAGGGAGCATTTATTTGTAAAAACTCCGATAAATTTGCGGCACCGGCTTGCACAATGTATTCCATATAAAATGAACGGCGATTTTTTAAATTGGGTTGTGGATTTTTAATAATTTCCGAAGCCACATTTTCATAGAACCTACTTCCTAAAAAACTAAAATCTTCAATCAACGGTCCGGTGGTGCTGGTAAATGCAACTGTTGTCGATTCGAAATTATAATCAATAAAATTAAAACGCACACTGCCATCAATTAAACTATCAATGTAATGAAAACGCATTACCACATCGTAAAGCATCGCATCAGCTACTGGCCTAAACTTAATAGAATATTTTGTAGAAGAAATATCATAACTAACATACTTTGGCCGGTCGGTTGAAATTGGGTTTGCAGGATAGAGGCCGTGCATAGGATATACCGAAGAATTATTTTGAAAATATAAAATAGGCAAGGGCTGCGGATTACCTGAAGTTTTTACACTGTCGATAATAGTAGTTTGCGAAGTGAAAATAGCTCCTGTGATATTGTTTTTAATG
>JAYTBK010000010.1:0-5779 GCA_043737035.1 Bacteroidota bacterium
GTGGTATTTGAACCCGGCGGAACTAACATTGAAGACGGAAAAAATTTTATTATTAATACGCACGGCTTTTTCGGCTACTTTAAAAACTATTTAAATACAAATTTTATTTTAGAAGTAATAAAACCATCTTTATTTTATGCCTCCACAAGTTTAACCGATATAAAATCAGAAACAAACAAAGACATTATTTCAGCTGAGAGCTATTACAGCTTGGTAGACTCGCCTATTATGTATTGTAAACCCGACACAACTTCGCTGCAAATCGGAAATTCAACCATATTGTTTTCCGTTTACTCACCTAACGGTTTAATCACTGCCCCTTTCATTAGTCGTAATTTAAAAGAACTGCTTTACGCCCAAGCAGATTACCTTGGTGGCGAACTACCAATTAAAAAATATGCTTTTTTATTCTATTTTTCGGATAAACCTTCGCTTAGCGGTGCTTCGGGAGCTCTGGAACATTCATACTCCTCCTTTTATTATTTGCCCGAAGCTGATTCAACTGCACTTGCTCAAGAAATAAGAAATGTAGCTGCACATGAATTTTTCCACATCGTTACACCACTTAATATACACTCCGAAGAAATTGGAAATTTTGATTACAACAACCCAAAAATGAGCCAACACCTTTGGTTGTACGAGGGCTTAACCGAATACGCCGCGCACCACATGCAGACAAAAAGTGGCCTGATCGACTATGACGCGTTTCTAACTATAATGGTTGAAAAAATGCAGAACGCGCGTACCATGTATAATGATACGGTTCCTTTTACTGTGATGAGTAAATACGTGCTCGAAAAATATAAAAAAGAGTATGCAAATGTTTACGAAAAAGGTGCCGTAATTGGTATGTGTCTCGATATTATGTTACGCTATTACAGTGATGGCAAATATGGTACACAGGAGTTAATGAAAGGCCTGGCAAAACAATACGGTAAAAATAAATCTTTTAAAGATGCGGATCTTTTTAACGATATAGAAAAGCTGACTTACAAAGAGGTGCGGATTTTTTTAGACACTTACGTTGCAGGCAACAAACCATTGCCTTACAAAGAAATATTTGCTTTAGTTGGCTTAAATTATACCGATCAAAAAATAGAAGAACAAATAACGCTAGGAGGAATTTCTGTTGGATATAATGCGCAAACCAACCACTTGGTAGTGGTAAATGTAAGTAAGCTCGATGCCTTCGGAAAAAAACTTGGCTTTAAAGAAGGCGACGAAATTGTAACATTTAATAACCGAAAACTTACCATTGATAACATTAAGGATGTGTTAGGCAGCTTTATGAAAGACGCAAGGAAAGGGCAAAAACTAGTTATTGATGTTTTAAGAAAAGATAAGAAAGGAAATGAAATATTGAAAACATTGAAAGCAAAAATAAAGCCGGTTAACGTTACCGAGTACGATATTTTAGAAGTGAATGAAAAAGCTACCGAAAAACAAATATTAACCAGAAAAGAATGGCTGGGAATAAACTAGATAAAGTATCGAGATTTAAATCTGACGCCATTTAATCTTAATACTTTAACCTATACTTGTTTACGATGGGTAATAAACAAAAAATATACTGGATCTTTCAAATTGGTGGCTGGACAATTTTCGCCGCACTCAACTTATTTTTCTTTAAACTTAATTATAGTACGAATGTAAAAGATATACTAAATTACTTGATTTGGCTACCCGTTGGTATCGGAATAACACATCTTTTCAGGTTAATGATTTTAAAGTTTAAAGTGCTTCAGCAAAATATAATTTCCCAAATTACTGTTGTAATCACTTCGGGTTTTATTAACGCTTTTTTGTTTTTTACATTAACTGTTGGATTCGCGAAAATTTTTGGCATCATAATTTACAAAATTGAAATACTCCCGGCCGTTTCAAATATTTTAAGTCTTACGGTAATTTTTATATTTTGGTCGCTGATCTATTTTGGCTTTCACTTTTTCGATAATTATAAACGTACCGAAATTCAAAACCTGAAACTTGAAGCGCACACAAAAGAAATTGAATTGAATAAATTAAAATCGCAGCTAAACCCACATTTTATGTTTAACTGCATGAATAGTATTCGGGCGCTGGTAGACGAAGATCCAAAACGTGCTAAGGTCGCTATCACTCAACTATCAAGCATTTTACGCAACACTTTATTAATGCATAAAAATAAATTCATAACCCTTCAGGAAGAGCTCGCACTAGTAAAAGACTATCTTGAACTCGAATTGATAAGGTATGAAGAACGTTTGGCATTTACGTTTAATATCGACCCAAAAACACTTGCAATATTAATTCCACCAATGATGCTGCAAACACTTGTTGAAAATGGAATTAAGCATGGTATTAGTAAATATCCGGAAGGTGGAACGATTCATATTAAAACGGAACTGCAAAACAATATATTTATGTTGACAGTGTTAAACACCGGCCGTTTGGCGATAAGAGAATCTTCCTCAGGATTTGGCGTAGCAAATACTGTAAACCGGCTTGAATTACTTTACAGCGGCCATGCCTCCTTTAAACTCCAAAATAATGGTACAAACAAAGTTTTAAGTGAAATAAAAATAAATTTAGATGAATTATGAAAGCAATTATAATAGATGATGAACGCCTTGCTCGACAAGAGCTTAAAAATTTGTTGGCTATACATAAAGATATCGAAGTAATAGCAGAATGTAACAACGCGCAATCTGCCAAAGAAAAAATTGCGGAATTAAATCCTGATGTTATTTTTTTAGACATTCAAATGCCCGGAAAAACAGGTTTGGAATTGATGGAAGAAGTTTCTGTTATGCCCGATGTAGTATTTGTTACCGCTTACGATGAATACGCCATTAAAGCCTTTGAAGTAAACGCGTATGATTATCTTTTAAAACCTGTATCGCCCGAACGCCTTGCAGAGACAATTAAAAAACTGACTTTAAAGGAAACATCTGAACGTAAAGATAATAATACACCTTTAAATGAAAGTGATCGTGTTTTCATTAAAGATGGCGAAAAAACATGGTTTGTGCAACTTACAAATGTTCGTCTTTTTGAAAGCGAGGGAAATTATGTTCGTGTGCATTTTGAAAATTTCAGGCCACTGATTTTAAGAAGCTTAAACAGCCTTGAAGAACGCCTTAATGAAAAAACATTTTTTAGAGCGAGTAGAAAACATATCATCAATTTAAATTGGGTGGAAAGTATTGAAACTTGGTTTAACGGCGGATTGATGGTAAAATTAAAAGATGGAAAAGGTGGAACCCAACAAATCGAAATTTCGCGCCGGCAAGCTGTAAAACTTAAAGAAATGATGAGCCTTTAAATCAAGTTAAAAATTTCGAATTTTAAATTGCATGTTATATGTGTAACTTTGCATAACTAAACCATCTACATCAAACAACTATCCAAACATGATTGACGAAAAAGATTTACCCGACGATTTAAAAGATGATTTAATACCCGAAATTGATCCGAAAAAACTATTTGATGAAAATGAATATGCAACTATTATTGTGGGTGCGGAAGGCGTATCAAAAAAAGACATTCATAATACAGAATACATTTCGGCGTTAACGGATAAATTGTCAACGCGCGATGAAAAGGATGAAGCACTTTTGAGATTGAAAGAAAATAATGCACAACTTTTCTTATTAAAAGCTATTAAAAAAACTTCTAACAATAATTATAAAGCTATTTTAGTAGCAGCGTGTTGGGAAACCGGTCTTGATTTTAGCAACAATTTTTCGGAATTTGTAGATTTACTTGGCGACAAAGATTTTACCGTATCTTTTGAAGCTTTTACTGTTATACGGGAAATGGAAAATTTAGTTGACCAAAGCAAGATACGATCGGCTCTCGAAAAATTAATTAAAATTGAAGAACCTACAGTATCGGTTTTAGATACCATCGAATTATTAAACCAAAAAATTCAAGACTTAAACGGTGAATAAACAAATTTTATATTGCTTTATTCTTTCTTTACTCATATGTTGTAAAGCTGCAACATCGCAAACCGACGATGAAATTAAAACGATTAAAATTAAAAAAGAAACTCTCTTTGTAAAAGCAGCTTTTGATGAGAATGATTATAAAGTTATCGCTTTTGATAGATTTGGTAATCCACATGAAAATTCAGTAAAGTCATTCTCGATAAATTATGCCGAGGGAAAAAATGTTTACAAAGCAGAGGTTACTGGAAATGTATTCCCTGCCGCAACAATTAAATTCCTTACCAAAACAAAAGATAAGGCTACTAAAATTTGCCTAACAAACATTATAGCTATCAACTTGCAAGGCCACGATGAACCAATTCCCGACCTTTGCAATATTGTTATTTTTCCGGACTGTAAGAAAGTAAAAACCAAAAAATAACTTATAAAAGAGGAAAAAGTTCTACAGGGAAATTTTACTGAAAATCATTTAACCTTGATTATCAAAGGTTTAGTTGTGGCATATTAATGGCGAATACGAGGAAAACTCCACTACATGATAATTCTCGATACCAAAGTGATGCGCGGACCAAATTTTTGGTCTAATTACAGGAAGAAACTCATAATTTTAAAACTAGATCTTCAAGAAATCGAGAATTTATCAACGGATAAGATTGAAGGATTTACCAACCGGCTCGAAAAACTCATACCAACCATGTATCAGCATGAATGCTCTGAAGAGCAAGTCGGCGGATTTTCTCATAGGGTTGAACTTGGTATTTGGATGGGCCGTGTAATCGAACACATTGCATTAGAAATCCAAACACTTGCCGGCATGCAATGTGGTTATGGCAGAACGCGTTCTACAAGCGAAACAGGTGTTTACAACGTGGTATTTTCTTACCAGCACGAAAAAGCAGGTTTACACGCTGCAAAAGCGGCAGTTCAAATTGCCGAAGCGTTAATTGCCGGAACGGATTACGATCTTCAAACAGATGTTGAAGAATTAAGTTACATAAACAGAAAATTAAATTTTGGTCCTAGCACGGGTTCAATTGTTGATGAAGCTGTAAAAAGAAATATTCCGTTTAAAAGAATGAATAATGGTTCGCTCATTACCTTCGGTTACGGAAATAAACAACAAAAAATAAGGGCAACTATTACCGGTAACACAAGCGGTATGGGCATCGATACCGCTGGCGATAAGGATGAAACGAAACGTATTCTTGAAGCCGCTTATATTTCTGTTCCTAAGGGAATTTTGATTTTTAACGAGGACGAGTTACTGCAAACACTCGAAACTTTTTCTTTTCCTTTAGTGATAAAACCGGTTGATGGAAATCATGGTCGCGGAATAACTACAAATATTACTACAATCGAATATGCTAAGGCAGCCTTTAAAATTGCCAAAGGTGTTTCAGAGCAAATAATTATCGAAGAATTTATTCAGGGGTTCGATTACAGGTTCCTGATCATAAATTATAAGTTAGTTGCCGTAGCCAAGCGTACACCGGCAATGGTTATGGGTGATGGCAAATTAAATGTTCGGCAATTAATTGATCAAACTAATCTTGATCCAAAACGCGGCGACGGGCATGAAAATGTGATGACGCAAATTACTGTTGATGAAGTGACGTTAAATATTCTCTCCAAAAAAAATCTCAGCCTTGCATACATTCTCCCTCTTGGAGAAATTCTTTTCTTAAAGGATACTGCCAATATTAGCACAGGGGGCACGTCTACCGATGTTACAGATTTGGTTCATCCGGACAATATATTAATGGCCGAAAGAGTGTCACGGCTACTTAATCTTGATATTTGCGGTATTGACGTTGTTGCAAGCGATATAAATGTTCCGTTAACAAAAG
>JAYTBK010000011.1:0-2234 GCA_043737035.1 Bacteroidota bacterium
GCATGAAGAAAACATTTTTTTAAAGCGGGTTTATTTAAAATTACTAACACATAAATATATAAATTTTTGTTTGTAAAATTTAAAGCAATTATGCTTTGATATTAATATATTTGAAATACTCCTAACGCCTCCAACATGATTAAAAAAATATTATTTTTTGCATTTTTATTATCCATTGCAAACGTAACACAGGCACAAAAACTTACTGAATTTAGTAAAGACTCGGTTAAATTTATTAAAGAACTGAACGACTATTTTTACGATTTTTCAGCCAACAAAAAAGATGCGGACGAATATATATCGCGTTTCCAAAAGGCGTGGAAGTTACCTGAGTTTAGCAATAAATACCGTGCGGCAGTTTACAAAACCAGTAATGCAATGTTGCAACGTAAACTTAAACCTTATCCTTATTTTATATCCTATTTAAACGCTGTTGTAAATTTTATCAACTCAAAACAAAATCCAATAGTATTTGACAATTGGCAGATTTGTATAGAGAAAATATTTAATTCAAAAAATTTAAAAAGTTTTGGCGAATACCTTGAAATGAGTGAAAATTTATTTTCAAACAATGTATTTTATAAGTCGCCCACATATAGTTATCGAAGCCAGCAAACAAATTACCGTTTTGAATTTGATTCATTACCAAAAGTAATATTTCCACCCTTTACATTAATTGGTTCGAGTCCGCGAGGTGATTCAATTGCAATTGAAAATGTTGAGGGAACATACTACCCTGCATGGGGTCGTTTTGTTGGAAAAGGTGGCCGCGTGAGTTGGAAACGAACAGGTGTGGGCGACGATGTATATGCTGATTTAACTAAAATAACGCTTGATTGCAAAAGCGGAGGATATACTACCGACTCTGCAACATTTACAGGGAAACAGTATTTTGATAAACCTCAGAAAGGAAAATTAACTGATAAAATCGTGACAGAAAACGGCGATCCAACTTATCCTCGTTTCGATTCATATAATAAACGACTCGTTGTAAAAAATATTTATCCCGATGTGGATTATGACGGAGGTTTTGGTATGCGTGGAAACAAATTTGTAGGTTATGGTAACGCTTTAAGTCCGGCGAAACTTCTTTTTAAACGAAACAATTTAAAATTCATGGAAATATCGGCGCGCACGTTTTCTATGACCAAAGAAAAAATAAATGCGAAACCCGCGGGAGTAAAAATTTATTTAGATAAAGATTCCATCGTACATCCCGGGTTAAGTTTTGTATATCAGGTAAACCAAAAAACAATTACCCTTTTACGAACAGATGATGGTTTGGAGAAATCTCCATATTTCAATAGTTACCACAAGGTTGATATGTACTTTGAACAGTTGGTTTGGAAAACAGATGAACCAAAAATAAATTTTAATTTTCTTCCTAACAATACGCAGGGTGAAGCGTTTTTTGAATCTCAGGATTTCTTTTCGCGCGGAAGATTAGAAGCAATCAAGGGTCAGGAAAAAATTAGTCCGGTATTAAAATTGGATGAATACTATAACAATAACGGGAACTTACTCACTTTTACCGTTGTTGATTTTGCAAAATACATTAAGTTTCTGGCCATTGATTTAAGGCCACTGATATTTAAGATGGCAAATTTTGGACTAATTACCTACGAACCCGAAACCGATTTGGTAACCATTAAGCCACGACTTTTTGATTACATAAAAAATTCGAGACACGAAAAAGATTATGATATCCTTACTATACACTCTGTCATACCCAATAAAGATAACGCCACATTGAGCCTTGTTAATAACAGCTACGATATAACGGTGCGCGGTGTGGAAAGTATTTTATTAAGCGATACACAAAAGGTTTTTATTTTTCCTAAAAAAAACGAATTGATTTTAAAAAAGAACCGAACTATTGAGTTTGCCGGTACGGTAGCGTCGGGAAAGTTTGAATTTCATGGAAAAGATTTTGTTTTTGATTATGATCTATTTAAAGTGAAAATGAAAACCATTGATTCTTGCCGCATTTATGTGGTAGCCCGCGAGGTTGATATCAATGGAAATTATCTTTACAAAAGGGTGCAAACCGTTATAGAGAACCTTAACGGTGAGTTAAAGATAGACGCGCCAAAAAACCACAGCGGGTTTGGAAAAGCCCCAACGTTTCCTTCTTTCCAAAGCTTTAAAGAGAGTTATACTTTTTATGATAAGAAAACCATTTTTAAAGGTGTGTACAACCGCGACAAATTTTATTATAAACTTGATCCGTTTAC
>JAYTBK010000012.1:0-5747 GCA_043737035.1 Bacteroidota bacterium
GCGAGTGCATCACACCGGTTATTCTCAACATTTGTTGCATGCCCTTTTACCCATACAAATTTAACATGAAGATTTTTATAAACATCCAAAAATCTTTTCCAAAGGTCGGGGTTTGCTTTTCCTTTAAAGCCTTTTTTTACCCAAGCATTTAACCAGTTGAAGTTTATAGCGTCTACAACATATTTACTATCCGAAAAAACAACAACATGTAAATCACTTTTTTTCAGAGATTCTAAAGCAACAATTACACTTAATAATTCCATTCGATTGTTGGTTGTCTTTTTAAATCCCTGTGCTAATTCTTTGCGCTGGTTTTTATATTTCATAACAATGCCATAACCTCCAGGGCCTGGGTTTCCGCTGCATGCGCCATCGGTATAAATTTCTACAACATTACTTTCCATAAACCGTGTAAATATAGTTTATTATGTACATTTTTTTTATCGTTCATTGCATTTTTAAATCGGTTTCGTTTTGATTTTTTGGATATTTTTTTAATTTGTTTTTTATATATTTAAACCTGATATATTTATTATACATATGGCTAAGCACAATTCCAAAAAAGAAAAACATTTTTTTTCTGACGCATCACTTTCATTTTTAGAAAATTATTTAAATAATCCATCGCCTACCGGTTTTGAAAGTGAAGGCCAGAAAATGTGGTTATCATACATTAAGCCATATATCGACGAGTATTTTGTTGATACTTACGGAACAGTGGTCGGTGTAATTAATCCGGAGGCAAAATACAAAGTTGTGATTGAGGCGCATGCAGACGAAATATCTTGGTTTGTACATTATATCACTAAGGAAGGTTTTATTTATTTACGTAAAAACGGTGGTAGCGATCATCAAATTGCGCCTTCAAAACGGGTTGATATACACACTGATAAGGGAATTGTAAAAGCTGTATTTGGTTGGCCCGCTATACATGTGCGTGATGCTGCTAAAGAAGAAACACCATCATTAAAAAATATTTTTTTGGATCTTGGTTGTAAATCTGATAAAGAAGTTGAAGCGCTCGGCGTACATGTAGGTTGCGTAGTAACTTACGATGATACATTTATGATTTTAAATGACAATTATTTTGTTGGCCGCGCATTGGATAACAGGGTTGGCGGGTTTATGATTGCAGAAGTTGCACGGATATTAAAAGAGGAAAAAACAAAATTGCCATTTGGACTATACATTGTAAACGCAGTGCAGGAAGAAATTGGTTTGAGAGGTGCGGAGATGATCGCCAACAAAATTAAGCCTGATGTGGCCATTATAACCGACGTATGCCATGATACGCAAACACCCATGATGAGCAAAATTGTAAGTGGCGACCTAGCTTGCGGCAACGGGCCTGTAGTTTCCTACGGGCCAGCCGTGCAGAACAATTTATTAAAACTCATCATCGATACGGCAAACCGCGAAAAAATAGAATTTCAACGCCAAGCTGCAAGCCGCAGTACCGGAACTGATACAGATGCGTTTGCCTATAGTAACGATGGTGTGGCGAGTGCTTTAATTTCATTGCCGTTGCGTTACATGCACACTACTGTGGAAGCTGTGCATAAAAATGATGTAGAAAACGTAATTAAATTAATCGTTGCAACATTAAAAAATATTAAAAACAACCATGATTTCAGGTATCTGAAATAGTTAGCGGTTTACGGAGTTGAAAAATCAATGATTTTTATATTTATTCAGTAACTCTCTTATTCCCGAACTCTTTAATTGAAAAAAATGGCCATACTAGGTTCAATATTAAAAACAGTTGTTGATACGCGTGGTAAAATTCCGAAGCGCAGTAATTTTTACGTGCAACAAACCAAAGTTTTAAAAAAATTACTTACTAAAGCCCAGTTTACGGCTTTTGGCGAACACTATCATTTTACAAAACTTTTAGGATCAAAAAATCATGTGCAGAATTTTATGGCAACTGTACAAATACACGATTATAGCAGCATTTACAAGCAGTGGTGGTTTCGGGCGTTGAGAGGCGAACCTTATGTTTGCTGGCCTAACCACATAAAATATTTTGCGTTAAGCTCCGGCACATCAGAGGCTGCAAGTAAATATTTACCGGTAACTAAAGAAATGCTTAAGGCCTTTAAACGCGGTAGCATCAGGCAACTGTTGGCAATGGCGCATTATGATTTCCCTAAAGAACTTTTTCAAAAAGGGATGCTTGCCATTGGCGGAAGTACCATGCTCGATTTTAATGGAACCCATTATGCCGGCGATTTAAGTGGCATTACGGCAGCAAATATTCCTACTTGGTTTCAACATTTTTATAAGCCCGGAAAAACCATTTCAGGTTACAAAGATTGGGAAACTAAATTAACTGAAATAGTAAAAAATGCGAAAGCCTGGGACATAGGGATTTTAGTAGGAGTGCCCGCTTGGGTGCAAATTTTGTTGGAACGAATTATCGAACATTATCAGGTAAAAACCATACATGATATTTGGCCCAATTTACGCGCATACGTTCATGCTGGAGTTTCTATTGAACCCTATCGTAAAAGTATCAATAACCTTACAGCATTTCCTTTGGTATTTTCTGATACATATCTCGCTTCTGAAGGATTGATCGCCTACCAGGAACGGCCAAACCCTGAACAGGGTATGCGGATGCTCCTCGACAATGGAATATTTTTTGAGTTTGTTCCCTTCACAGAAGAAAATTTTGATAGCGACGGAAATATTTTTCCGCATGCAAATGCCCTATCAATTAAAGATGTTGAGTTGGGGAAAGATTACGCTTTGTTACTTTCTACATGTGCTGGAGCGTGGCGCTATTTAATTGGCGATACGATACGATTTACTGATCTGGAACATGCTGAAATAATAATTACAGGACGTACAAAACATTATTTAAGTTTATGTGGCGAACACCTTTCGGTTGAAAATATGAGCCGCGCCATAAAATTAACTGCTGATGATCTTAAACTTGAACTCAGGGAATTTGCGGTGGCTGGTGTTCCGCATGGTTCATTATTTGCGCACCAATGGTTTGTAGGTTCGAATAAGCCTGCATCGGAAGAGGAAATTAAACAGCGCCTTGATTTTCATTTGAAAGAAATTAACGATGATTACCGCGTTGAAAGAATTGCAGCATTAAAAGATGTGTTTGTAAAAGTTTTGCCCGACAATGCTTTTATAGATTTTATGGCATCGAAAGGCAAACTTGGTTCGGCCCATAAATTTCCACGTGTGTTAAAAGGCGAATTATTAAAAGACTGGCAAGTATTTATCTCAAATTACAAAACCACATTTTGATTCTAACTTTAATATATCAGGCCGTAATATTAATTTTACTCCTTACGTTTTCGTTTGGTCCCGCATTTTTCGCACTCATTAATACCGGAATTAAATACGGGTATAAGACCGGATCATTTTTGGCTATTGGCGTGGCATTGAGCGATCTTTTTGTTTGCACTCTTGTTTGCTTGCTCGTGTATTTTGGAATGGCAAAAGTACTTGATTCAAAAAATGCGCAAACAATTTTTGCAACTATTGGCGGCGGAATATTAATTGTATTTGGTGTTTTCTTTTTTAAAAAACACGAAATTAAAACGGAAGAAACCATTGATATTAAAAATGAATTACCGAATGCAAGATTAATGGTTTTAAAAGGATTTTTCCTTAATCTTTTTAATCCTTCAGTTTGGTTACTGTGGCTTACAAACGTGGGGCTCACAAGCAAAACAGTAGGTTATTCCATTATTAAAATGCTTATTTTTTTTATTTTGGTTCTGGCTGCCGTGTTTGCTGTTGAGTTATTTAAAGTAAAATTATCAGGTAAAATAAAACACTACCTCACAACGCGTGTTATGAATATTGTAAACTATATCACTGGCACTGCGCTTATTATTTTTGGAAGCTTGCTTATTTACAATCACTATTTTAATAAAACTTAATGGAACCAAACACATTTGACGAGCTAAGGAAAAAGCTTGAAGAATCTATAAATTCTTTTCCGTATGTATATATGTTTAAATTTATAGTTAAGGCTGATAACCGTGCCATGGCGCTTATAGAGGTAATTTTTGATGACGACGCGGAAATAATTCAAAAACAATCCGCTAAAGGAAATTACATAAGCATTACAGTGAAACAAGTGGTAATGAGCGTTGATGAGATCATTTCTATTTATCAAAAAGCTGCGGCTATTGATGGAGTAATGTCATTTTAAAATATGGCGATTTATCGTATTTCAAACGAAGCGTTAACAGTAAAGGTCAATTCGCTTGGCGCGGAATTATGTTCTGTTTTTTCTAGAAGTAATTCTTTAGAGTATATCTGGCAGGCTGATAATACTATTTGGCCAAGGCATGCACCAATTTTATTTCCTGTAGTTGGAAAATTAAAAAACGGTTGTTATATGTATAATGATGCCATGTTTGCATTGTCACAGCATGGCTTTGCGCGAGATACCGAATTTATTTGTATAGAAAATTCGCAGCAAAAATTAAGTTTCGAATTAGTCGCATCGGAACAAACTTTGAAAATTTTCCCATTCCATTTTTCTCTACAAGTAACTTACACTCTGTCGCAAGAAAATATTTGTGTGGCTTATCAAGTTTTTAATCCTGATAATGTTGAACTGTATTTTTCGTTGGGCGCGCACCCGGCTTTTAATTGCCCGTTACAACAAAATGAAAGTTTTGAAGATTATTTATTGCATTTTGAAAATAAAGAAAAATTAACTGTACACGCAATACATGAAGGACTAATATCAAATACTGTTAATGAGATACATTTAATTGAAAACAGTCTTTTGTTGAATGCCGATCTTTTTACGAATGACGCATTGGTTTTAAAAAACAGTCAGGTGCAAAATGTAACTTTACTTTCAACAAAAACTGGACACGGCGTAAAAATGGGTTGCGTGAATTGGCCATATTTTGGTATATGGACAAAGGGCGGCAATCTTGGATTTTTATGTTTAGAGCCTTGGTTCGGTATAGCTGATTCCGTTGATGCAACAGGTAATTTTAGTGAAAAGGAAGGATTAATCAAATTGGCATCAGAATCTTATTTTATATGCAATTATGAGCTCGTATTCTTTTGATGAAATAGTTTACACGCGTTTAAAACAGAAAAAGTATTAAGCCATAAATCAGAGCAAATTACTAACTTTAGTTTTTTATAAACACATGATCGAATTTTTAAAAGACCGTATTCAGGCATCGATAAATTTAAAAACATCATTGCTTACAAATGATGTTATTCTTAACAATATTCAAAAAATTGTAAATGAAATTGTAGCGTGTTATAAAAATGATGGTAAAGTTTTGTGGGCTGGTAATGGTGGTTCTGCAGCTGATGCGCAACATTTATCGGCCGAATTAAGTGGCAGGTTTTATTATGACAGACCCCCTTTGTTTAGCGAAGCTTTGCATGTAAATACAAGTTACGTTACGGCAGTTGCAAACGATTATAGTTATGATGTTATTTATAGCAGACTGGTAAAAGCTATGGGCCGTAAAGGCGATGTTCTTATTGGTTTATCTACCAGCGGTAATTCGGCAAACGTAATTAAAGCCTTTGAGGTAGCAAATGATATTGGGATGATAACGATTGCTTTTACCGGCGAAACTGGCGGTAAAATAAATGGTTTGGCAAATTATTTAATTAATGTTCCATCAAAAGATACACCCCGTATACAAGAGTGCCATATGGTTTTAGGACACACGATTTGCGAACTGGTAGAAATAGAATTATTTCCAAAGCCTTTATAAATTGCTTACCGAAGC
>JAYTBK010000013.1:0-2226 GCA_043737035.1 Bacteroidota bacterium
TAAAACATTTACCGCAATTAGTAATGTTAACTACGGGTATGGATTGTCGCATTGGAACACCTAATGAGCATTTAGCGGGTAATGATGACGAATTAAAAAATCCATTGTTTGCAACAGGTGTTGGTTTAGTAATGAAAGGCATTGAAAAATATGAGCGTGATAGTAAACGTGGCATAAATAACTCAAAACCTGAAATTGAAGTTGATGCTTTGACAGGCTCAATAAACAAGAAAGAAGAAGCCAAACAAAAAAAGAAAGACGAGAAAAAAGTTGTAGGACATTCTCAAAAAAAAATCGGAACATTCTTTAATTCAATTTTAGATAAAACTAAGGATTGGATGACAGATGACTTGGAATAATATAAAAATTTAAATGTTTAATTCTAAGTTTTTAATAAAAAACTTGGTTGAAGCACAAACTATTAAAAACTAAAAATTAATAACTAAAAACTAATAAAAATGATGCAATTTGAATTACCACAAGAAGAAAACTCAATTATTAAAGTAATTGGCGTAGGCGGTGGCGGAAGCAACGCCGTTAACCACATGTACCGTTTAGGTATTAAAGGGGTTGATTTTATTGTTTGCAATACAGATAAACAGGCTTTGGAAAAAAGCCCTGTTCCAAATAAAATCCAATTAGGTTTAAAATCTACCAAAGGCTTGGGAGCCGGCTCTATTCCTGATGTTGGACGTGATGCAGCTTTAGAGTCTTTAGACGAAATTAAAAAATTTTTAGGCACCGAAACGCAAATGGTATTTATTACTGCCGGTTTAGGTGGCGGCACAGGTACAGGTGCAGCACCGGTTATTGCCAGCATTGCGCGTGAGTTAGGGATTTTAACAGTAGGTATTGTTACCATTCCTTTTACATTTGAAGGTAAAAAACGCCGTGCACAAGCCGAAGCAGGTTTAGAAGAAATGAAAAAGTATGTAGATACTTTATTAGTTATTGGTAACGATAAATTGCGCGAAATTTACGGCAATTTAAAAATGAGCGAAGCCTTTGAACACGCTGATGACGTCCTTACTGGAGCAGCAAAAAGCATTGCTGAAATTATTAGCTTACACATGCACATTAACGTTGACTTTAACGATGTGAAAACAGTAATGAAAGACAGCGGCGTTGCTATTATGGGTTCAGCTATTGCCAGTGGCGAAAGACGTGCAGTTAAAGCGGTTGAACAAGCATTAAATTCACCATTATTAAACGATAACGATATTAGCGGAGCACGCCACGTATTATTAAATATTATGAGCGGAAGCGATGATATTGATATGGACGAGTTTGGAGAAATTACCGATTTTATACAAGATGCTGCGGGAGGAACTGCTGAATTAATTACCGGTTACGGAACCGACCCATCATTAGGAGATAACGTAAGTGTTACAATTATTGCTACAGGCTTTAATGCAAAACAAAGTACAGGCTTTGAAGCCATTACTTTTAAAGAACGTAAAATTGTAAACTTAGATGAGAAACCAATTTTTGATACTGTTGCGGAAACGAAACAAATTACAATTATTGACGAAATTCAAAATAACGAACCATTTGTTTTTGTAAAAGAAGATACACATGATGAACAAAAACATGAAGATGTTACTACAACAATAATTAATTCAGTTGAAGAAAAAACAGAAACAAGTTTTATTATTCATCAATTAAATGAGGAAGTAAAAAATGACGCTTCGACAAGTGTAGATGTAACAGAAACAAAAACAACAATTACAGAATTTACATTTAACGAAATTAAGGATGAAATAAAAAATACGATTTCCGAAACGATAAACACAAATTCTGTAAACTTAAACGAAGATACAATTAGCCGCGAAGAACAAATTAAATTGGCGCAAGAGCGTATTCGCAAATTAAAAGAAATTACTTTAAAAATGAAAAGCCCTGAAGGTTTGGCTGCGTTAGAAAAACAAACTGCTTTTGAACGTAAAAATATTTCGTTAGAAAATAAAACGCCAAGCACAGAAAGCACTATTTCACGTTTTACATTAACTGAAACCGAAGATAAAAAAATAGAAATTCGTCCGAATAATTCGTTTTTGCATGATAACGTGGATTAATATTTTTAAATAAAATAATTAATGCGATTCAAAAAAATGAATCGCATTTTTTATTTTACAATTTAAAATGAAGGACAGAGTAAAGATGCAGAGTGTAGAAGTTTAATAGTGTAAACCAATATTATTTAGAAGCCTCTATTTAGTTTTTAAA
>JAYTBK010000014.1:0-13054 GCA_043737035.1 Bacteroidota bacterium
GGATAACCTAACTCGTGAACCGAATAATAATAGATGAGAGTTGGTAATAGAGATACAATAACGAGCACTACGCCCGCCAAATATTTTGCAAGTACGATCTGTCGTTCAGTTAATGGCCGTGTTAGTAATAACTCAATGGTTCCTGTTTTTTTTTCTTCCGAAAAACTGCGCATCGTAATTGCGGGAATTAAAAACAGGTAAACCCAAGGAGCTAAAATAAACAGTGGATCGATGTTTGCAAAACCGTTATCCATTACGTTTGATCCTGCACTTTCTGTAGGTATCAGCCACATAAAGATACCGATGCCTGTTATAAAAACACCGATAGCAATGTAGCCGATTAATGAACTTAAAAAGCTACGTATTTCTTTAATGAGTAGGGTAAACATTCGAGTTTCAAAAATAACAATAGATTTGGTATTATACTATGCTATAGTAATTCAAAAAAAGAGTAATTTTAAAATTTTTAAGCAAACTTTCAGGCATTAAAACTTAATCTGCTTTTTTTATTTAAAACCGGCAATTCATTTCCCCCGAAAAGACAGAACCATGAGAAAATTTGCCAAAATTATATCTTATCTTTTTCATCCTTTACTAATGGCGACTTACGGTTGTATATTAGTTTTTTTTGGATTAACAAATAGTATATATTCGATTTTTACACCGTTGCGGGTTAAGATCATTATCACCTTAACGGTATTTGCTTTTACGTTTTTGTTGCCCGTTTTAAATTTACTGGTGCTTTACCGTTTTAAATTTATTTCATCGCTTACGCTCGACGATAGGCGTGAGCGCATTTTTCCGTTAATAACGACTGCATTGTGCTATTTTGGTTTATACTATATGTTATACGATTTTAATATATGGCCGGCAATTAAAATTTTTATTTTAGGCGCGGGAGTTTGTATTTTAATTGCCGCACTTATTCACTTACGCTGGCAAATAAGCGCGCACATGATCGGCATTGGCGGTTTAGTTGGCGTAATGATCGCGTTGAGTTGTTTTATGCAATTGCAATTGTTTATGGCTTTGTCCGGGTGTTTATTACTGGCCGGCTTCATAGGTTTTTCACGACTTTTCCTTAATGCACACACGCAATCTCAGGTTTATGCAGGTTTTGTTTGCGGCTTGGGTTTACAACTCTTTATGTTTTATCTCGCGCAAACTTTTACATTGGTATAACACGTTTTACAATGAATTTAATTACCGGGGCAAGTGGAATTATTGGAGCGCATGTGGCCCTTCAATTATTAGAAAAAAATGAAATTGTAGTTGCCGTTAAAAGGGCAGACACGGACGTTTTAAAAACCAAAAAGCTGTTTTCATATTACACAGACGATTATGAAAAGCTGTTTTCTAAAATTAAGTGGGTAACTGCCGACGTTACAGATATTTATTCGCTTATTGATGCTCTGGAAAACATTGACACCGTTTATCACTGTGCCGGCTTTGTTTCATTTGATGCAAATGATAATGACCAAATGTATAAAGTAAATTCCACCGGAACCGCCAATATGGTTAACGCTTGTCTTGAAAAAAACATTAAAATATTGTGCCATGTAAGTTCTATTGCAACTTTACAAAATGCCGATCACACCAAAAATATTAGTGAAACCCTTGTTTGGAAAAACTCGCCACGTGTGAGCGACTACGCCATAAGTAAGTACAATGGCGAACGTGAAGTGTGGCGAGGAATAGAAGAAGGTTTAAACGCGGTAATCGTAAATCCGGGGTTGGTTTTGAGTCCGGGTTTTTGGAACCAAAGTTCGGGTAAACTAATTGGAACGTGTTTTAAAGGAACACCATTTTATACTAACGGTTCGAGCGCTGCCGTTTTTGCGAAAGATGTTGCTGCCTGCATGATTGAACTCGTTCATAAAAATTTAACGGGACAACGATTTATAATTACCGGCCAAAATTATACATTTAAAGAATTGTTATCGCTCATTCACGAAGCTTTTGCTAAAAGACCGCCATCATTTGAAGCCGGAAAAATATTATTGAATGCCGCCAAATTAGCAGATTTAGTGCGAAGTAAAATTACCGGAAGCCCACGGTTGTTAACCAAAGCAACAATGAACGCATCGCTCGAAAAAAACACGTTTAGCAATAGTAAAATTGTTGAAGCACTCAATTATAATTTTAAGCCTTTAGAGGAAAGCGTTAAATTTGTATGTGATGCTTACGTAGCCGATAAAAATTTAAAGTATGTATAAAAACATTTATATAACAATGGGAACATTGTTGGCCGTACTCATTTTTAATTATTGCAGCACCACAAAAAACAAACCGGCAGTAGTAATCTCACAGCCACAGCCAGTTACACTTAGTGATTTTTCGTTAACCAAAAAATTACCCGTGCGGTATTTACCTGTGATTCAAGATTCGGTTAGCAGTATTACGATAAACCTGGTTGGCGATTTAATGTGCCATCTTCCACAAACAAATAATGCCAAAGTAACGGGCGGTGGCTACGATTTTTCACCAAGTTTTGAGTACATAAAACCTTTTTTGCAAAGTGCGGATATTACAATTGGAAATTTAGAAACCACATTTGCCGGGCCAGCACAGCCTTATGCGGGCTATCCGGCATTTAATTCGCCCGACGAATATGCAGCGGCATTAAAAAATGCAGGCTTTGATTTTTTAGTTACCGCAAACAACCACAGTATGGATACGCGAGAGGCTGGTTTGTTACGAACAATAGATGTGATAAAGCAAAATAAACTTGGTTACGCCGGAACTTACGTAAGTCAGGCCGATCATGATTCGGTTAGGGTGTTAAATATAAAAGGAATTAAGTTGGGCATACTAAATTACACGTATGGTACTAATGGTTCGTACCCTGCCCATGGGCATAAATTTATGCTCAATGTTATTGATTCGGCCGGCATTTCAGAAGGCGTAAAAAATGCCAAACAAAAAGGCGCGGATATAGTAATGGTGTTTTACCACATGGGCGTGGAAAATGTGGTTGAGCCAACACAAGCGCAAAAAGACGCTGTAAAATATGCGTTATCGGCCGGTGCGGCTTTGGTGATAGGAGCTCATCCGCATGTAGTTGGACCAACCAAAAAAATGTTTTCTCCGGTTTTAAAGGATACAGCCTTTATAGCTTATTCTTTAGGAAACTTTTTATCAAACCAATATTGGCGCTATACCGATGCTGGTGTGATAATGGAAATTACACTTCAAAAAAACTTTACTAAAAATGTTACTTCTTTTAAAAAAGTGCAATATGTGCCAACATGGGTTTATCGGGGCGATGGAGTGAAAAAAATGCACATTGTTTTTCCGGCTCAGTATAGTGCTGATTCAATAAAGTTGCCGGCTTTTTTAACTGGGGAACATATCTTTAAAATGAAGGAAGCCTTTAATGATACTAAAAGTACCATCCAAAAATACAACCCCGAAATAAACGTGAAATCTGTAAATTAATTGAATTTTAACATTTAAAAATAATTGCTCAAAATATTTTGTAGAATAATAGAAAGCTGTATCTTAGTATATTATTAACTGATAATTTTTAGAAAAAATTTATGCACATAGCAATTGCCGGAAATATCGGTTCAGGAAAAACTACACTTACATCATTATTAGCCAAACATTATAAATGGACTCCTCATTACGAAGATGCCGACGATAACCCTTACTTAAACGATTTTTATGATGATATGCAGCGTTGGTCGTTTAATTTGCAAGTATATTTTTTAAATTCGCGTTTTGGGCAGGTGCAGCAAATAAGAAAAGGCAAACAAAAAGTAGTTCAGGACCGCACTATTTATGAAGATGCGTACATTTTTGCCCCTAATTTGCATGCGATGGGTTTAATGACTACGCGTGATTATGAAAATTATTTTAACTTATTTAAATTGATGGATAGCCTTGTAAAAGCGCCCGATTTGATCATTTATTTAAGAGCATCGGTTCCTACATTAGTAAAACAAATACAGAAACGAGGCAGGGATTACGAAAATTCAATTAGGTTAGATTATTTGAAAAGGTTAAACGAGCGTTACGAAGCTTGGATTACTACATACGAGGGAGGAAAGTTATTGATTGTTGATATTGATGAAATAAATTTTAGTGAAAGTAAAGAGGATTTGGGTAAGGTTTTGCGTATGATAGACGCTGAAGTTAACGGGCTGTTTAAATAAATTGAGCGATAATTTACATAGCGAAAAAGAGTTCGTAAAAGAACAGTTTGATCAATTGCTTGATGCTTATAAGCAAGTTCAATCCGTATTGGTATCACACCACGGCGAGCTGTCTCAAAGTGTTATTTCCAATATCGAAGAAACTGTTGAAGCAAAAGTATCGGAACTTGAAATTGCGAAAGGTCCACTCAAAAAAATATTTTTTATCAGTGTGGAAACCCTTCAAAATATGCTCATTCACGGACATAAAAATAATCAGGGACATCAACACAATTTTTTTATTCTAACTAAAAATGGCGTAAAAATGAATGTGGTTTCTGGCAACCTCATAGCAAACAACTCTATTTCCGCCCTCGAAAAGCAAATTACAATTATAAACTCTTTTAGTGACGAAAAGGCTTTAAAAGCTTATTATTTGGAGCACCTTGAAAATAATACGATGAGTGATAAAGGTGGCGCAGGCTTAGGCTTTATCACTATTGGGATGAAAAGTGGCAATAAATTAAAAGTTGATTTTCAGAAAATAAACGAGCAGTTTTCGTTGTTCACACTTACGTCGAGCGTTAGTTTAGGCTAACTTTTTTACTGTAAATTTTTCGTGTGTTTTTGATATAAGGTTAATTCCCGGTGCAGTATTTAATTTTAATTCTCCAAAACGATCGTCTATTCCTAAAAAACGGGCGCCATTAAAAGTTGCTGCCTGAAGCATTATTGCCCATGGTAGGTTAGGCTGATGAAGTAGCAATGTATTTATTTCTTCCATAACCGACAACTGATTATTGCTTGCTAAACTGTCTGTGCCTATCGTAAGTGAACAGCCACTTAAAATCATATCGGTTACAACAGGTAGTGTTTTTTCAATATACAAATTTGCATTAGGGCACAAACACCAAAACACGTTTTCAAATAATCGGTTTACTTGAGCCAGTTCACTTTTATCACTAAACGTATTGTGTACAAACAATTGGTTTACTTTTTTATTAAGACTTGGTATAATGGTTTGCAAACTGCTCTTACCTGTTGCTCTAAAATAGTTTATTGGCATACCAAGGGTTTCAAACATTCTTATATAATCTCCTGTTTTACTTTTAAAAAAATTATTTTCGGCAACACTTTCTTGGTTATGGATGGTTGTAGGTTTATTTTCGGTAAAGCAAAATTTACTTATGTGCTCAATTAATTTTAGTGAGCAACTATAAGGCGCATGCGCGGCTAATGAAGCCGGTAAACCTTCGACTCTAAATTGTTCTAGTAAAAATTTTCCGTTATCAAAAGCACTGTTAGCCTTTGTAGGATCGAGCGCAATTAGTTCGATAAAAGTATGGTAATGTAAATCCGATTTTAGCTTAATGTTTAATGAACTATCACTGTTACTAATATCGCCAACCGCAACAATTCCGTTATTTTTCATTTCAAGATCGGCTTCCACCATCATTTCTTTCTGTAATTCTATGGGTAAATTCTTTCTGTTTTTTATAACCGATAAACCAAAATCCACAATACCGGTATGCTGCTCAATTTTATTTTTTAAATGACTAAGTTCTAAATGACAATGTGTATTTATAAATCCAGGTGATAGAATACCCTCGAAAAATTGTATGCTTAGCGGGTCGACTTTGTTTAATGGAATTATATCTTTTACTGTTCCGTTACTTTCGGCAACAAGCACCGAGGGTTGATTTACAAATTGTTTGCCCGTAAATATTTGAGTAGCGGTTAAAAATTGCATGGTTAAATTTAACAACTATAGCTACAACTACGAAAAAAACCGTAAGTAAAAAATAAGATTGGAGTGATAGCGCGGGTCGACTTCTTTGGAGGCCACGCCCAAAAGAAATATCGTATCAAAATAATTGAAATGGAATCGTTTTATTATAGATAACTTTGTGTATGTTGAAAAAAGACATACGTGCGCTATCCGAACCGGAACTTATCGAAGTTTTAAAACTGAAAGGTGAACCGAAATTTCGTGCGAAACAAATTTACGAATGGCTCTGGAAAAAAAGCGCGCACAACTTCGATGATATGTCCAACCTATCGATAGCTATGCGAAGTTGGTTAAAAGGCGCATTTGTAATTAACGCGGTTGTTATTAGCGATATGCAGATAAGCACTGACCGGACTATAAAATGCGCTATGCAATTGGCCGATGGTAAAGTGGTAGAAAGTGTTTTGATACCAACAAAAACGAGAATGACGGCCTGTATTTCATCGCAAGTAGGTTGTAGTTTAACCTGTAAATTTTGCGCCACAGGTAAATTAAAAAGGCTAAGAAATTTAAACGCTGATGAAATTTACGATCAGGTTGTACTGGTAAAAAATCTTGCAGAAAATAAATACAGTCAGCCGTTAACCAATATCGTTTATATGGGAATGGGCGAACCGTTGCTTAATTACACGGAAACACTTCGCTCGGTTAACCGCATTACATCGCCCGATGGTTTAGGCATGAGCGCAAGCCGTATTACGGTTAGCACCGCTGGTATTGCTAAAATGATTATGAAACTGGGCGACGATAATGTGAAATTCAATTTGGCGGTTTCGTTACACGCGGCCAATGATGAAAAAAGAAATCATATCATGCCAATCAACGAAAGTAATTCACTTGCTAATTTAGAAGAAGCATTAAATTATTTTTTTGAAAAAACCGGTTCACGCGTAACATTTGAGTACATTGTTTTTAAAGATTTTAATGACGGAATGCAGGATGCACGCGAACTGGCCGACTTTTGCAAACGTACGACGGCTAAAGTAAATATTATCGAATACAATCCTATCGACGATGGTGAGTTTAAACAAACTACACCCGAAAAGCTCGAAGCGTTTGTAAATCACCTTGAAAGCAAAGGAATTATTGTAAACGTGCGCAGGAGTCGCGGTAAGGATATAGATGCGGCATGCGGACAACTTATAAATAAAAATAAAAGCGCAATGCAGGTTTTTAAATAAATCGCGCGTTTTTTCTTACTTCAATTTAGCTTATATTTACAGTAATTTTCAGTGGATATTGTTGATCAAATAAAGGCGCCGATTAGCCAGCACATGGATGAGTTTGAAATTAAATTCAAACAATCAATGAAAAGCAATGTGCCGCTTTTGGATAAAATTACGTCATACATAGTAAAGCGAAAAGGAAAACAGATACGGCCAATGTTTGTTTTTTTAAGTGCAAAATGCACCGGCCAGTTTAATGAAAGTACCTACAGGGCAGCTTCGTTAATTGAATTATTACACACCGCTACACTCGTGCATGACGATGTTGTGGATGACAGTAATGAACGCCGAGGTTTTTTTAGCGTAAATGCATTATGGAAAAATAAAATAGCAGTTTTAGTTGGTGATTTTCTGCTGGCAAATGGCTTATCATTGTCACTTGATAATGATGATTTTCATTTACTTAAAATAGCAAATAACGCTGTACGCGAAATGAGCGAAGGTGAATTGCTGCAAATAGAAAAAGCGCGAAAGCTTGATATTTCAGAAGAAGTATATTTTGAAATTATCACAAAAAAAACCGCTACGCTTATTGCTGCTTGTTGCGCAGCAGGCGTAGCTTCTGTGAGTACCGATATAAAAATGATCAATTTATTTAAAGAGTTCGGAATAAACACAGGCATAGCGTTTCAAATTAAAGATGATCTTTTTGATTTTGGAAGTGATAGTAATATCGGGAAACCAACGGGTATTGATATTAAAGAAAAAAAAATGACATTGCCACTTATTTATGGTTTAAATAACTGTACGTGGATGGAAAGGCGCAAAATTATTAACATCATTAAAAACCATAATAATGATCCTAAAAAAGTTGCTGAGGTAATAGATTTTGTTCATCAAAAAGGTGGTATTGCTTACGCTGAAAATATAATGCAGCAATATCGCCAAAAGGCACTCGCCCTATTAAATGAAGTGCCAGATAGCCCATCCAAGAAAAGCCTGATACAACTTGTAAATTACTCCATCGAAAGAAAAAAATAAGGATATGATTAAAGCAACCTTTTATTTAAGTATTTTATTTGTTACACTACTTACGTTGTTTCCGAATTGCAAAGGAAACCAAAGTGAAAAAATTGAAATGCTTATGCAGGATTCTGTAAAAAAAACTGATAGCATTAATCAGCTCAAACCTATAAACGAATACGCTACAGTGCCTCCTGATCCTGAATATTCGGGGGATTACGTTGATAAATATAATAATGGGATTATAAAATTCATTGGCACGTTTAGGTTCGGAAAACGACACGGACAGTGGATGGCATTTTACGATAGCGGAATTAAGTGGAGCGAATGTTATTACGATAAAGGTAAAAAGCATGGGGAATCGACGGTGTATTTTCCCAATGGTAAATTACATTATAGAGGTTGGTTTAAAAACGATTTGCGCGACAGCCTATGGTTTTTTTATGATGAAAACGGCAAAGAAACGGATAAGCGCGCCTTTAGAAACGATAGTGAAACAGGTTTGGTAAATTAAATTACCTTGCGTTAAACAGCCAACCGCCAGGGTCGGTGGTTTTCATTCCTTTCCATATTTGAAAGTTCATACTTGTTTTTCCGTCTTCGTCGAGTATTGTTCCAATAGCTTGTTTAGTTGTTACTTTTTCTCCTTGCTTTACAAATACCTCACCTAAGTTTCCATATACGCTTAAATATTCACCGTGCCTTATTATCACTAACTTTCCGCCCGTGGGCGAAATGGCGATGCTTGTTACTTCTCCCGCAAATATTGTTCGGGCCTGAGTTCCTTTGCCGGCGCATATGTCAATGCCTTGGTTGTTCATCATAAAACCTTTTATTGCAGGGTGTTCGTACTCGCCATATGGCTGACAAATTACGCCTTTTACAACAGGCCATGGTAATTTGCCTCTGCTGCCCGCAAAATCGGCACCTAAAGCTTCTGCTTCTTCTGTTAACTCGGGCGTTACTGTTTTTACTTCAGGCAACTTTATTTCCGTTTTTGTTTTGGTATTTTTCGTTTTTACTTTGGCAGCCGTTTTTTCCGCTTTTACCGCTTTTTCTGCTGCAATGCGAGCGGATTCATCAAGCTTTCTTCTTATTTCAGCTTCTATCAATCTTTTAATTGCAATTTGTAAATTTTCCGCGTCGCGTTTTTTCTTTTCGAGTTCATCTTTCAACTCTTTTTCCTGCTGTTGCAGTTCGCTTAAAACAATTTCCTGCTGTTGTTTTTCTCCATCCAACTGTATTTTTTCATCTTTTTCATTTCCAAGCAACACGTTTTTTTCATGTCGTTGGCCTTGAAGTTCATTAAGTTTTTCGGTTAAAATTAATTGCGTTGAAGTTATTTCACCGGCCTGTTTTTTTCGGAAAGCGGTGTATTGCTGAAAATATTTTATTCGGAAATACGCTTGGTTAAAATCGCCTGAAACAAACAGAAACATGAGTTTAGTGTATGAATCCTGATTGCGTTGCGCAAAATAAATCATCTTTGCATATTCGCCTTTCAATTTTTCGAGGTTAGCCTTTAAAGAATTTACTTCGGCGGTATTTTTTTTAATACTGTTGTTGATGCGCGCGAGTTCGATGTTTATAGTTGATATAAGTTCTTCCCGTACCTTTATTTTTGTGTTTATTACAACGATAGTATTTATTTGCGATTTTTTATTTGCTTTGGTTTGGCTTAACTGATTGTTAAGTTGTTTGATATCATCATTCAACTTATTTTTTTTATTCAGTAATTCTTTTTGCGCCGTAGTTTTAGTTTGGCAAGTAAACGCGGAAGGAAAACATACAAAAATAAAAAAGAGAAAAAGCCCGCAATAAAACAGGTTATTTTTTTTCTTTTTTAATTGGAAGACGATCATAATTTTTTGGTATGTTCAGCGGCATTTTTTGTGGCTGGTTTATTTCTATACGAACATAGTTAATTTTAAGGTTTATTTGTTTCTCTGCGCTTATATCAATATTAACATGGTGCGGTGCAAAAACAGAATCAATTGCTGTAAAATCGCTGTAACTTGCGCTAAACTTGCGGTTGGTATTTACATCAACAAAATCATTATTCAATATTTTATAAGTTTCAGGATCCAGCGTCATTGTTTGCATGGATCGTTTCAGTGAATCTTGTCCGGATGTTATCCTTTTTAATTTTCGTTTTCTTTCTGTACTCAGTAAATAGTGGCAGTTTGCACGGTCGGCAGCTGGTTTAAGTTTACTGTCGTCATCATCAAAATCGGCACTATTACCAAAT
The DNA here is from genome assembly GCA_043737035.1 of Bacteroidota bacterium. Taxonomy (GTDB): domain Bacteria; phylum Bacteroidota; class Bacteroidia; order B-17B0; family Aurantibacillaceae; genus UBA4416. Next base: position 10,363 of record JAYTBK010000014.1, read on the forward strand.
AGCGCTGCTTGCAATAAATCAAAATCCAAATCGGCGTTTAGCAACTGATTGATGTAATTGAAATCGCCCACAAAATATTGTTTCTTTAAGTACACAACCATCTTCACCGTGTCGCGGGTAATTAAAAGTTTTGCGATATCAATTAAACCAACTGCTTGTATCTGTATCCAAATAGCGCTGTCTTTTCTTCCTCTTATCCTTATATCAAGGTTTTGATCTTCTCCATCTATAAAAGTTTTTACATCCGCCTTCGCGTAGATCCATTTAAACGCAAGTTCCTTTTGTTTAAGATTTTTAGTTAGCGCCTTTGAAGTTTTATAAATTAAGCGACATTTACCTTGTATTGTATCTTCAGTTTGCGCGGTTGCTGCAGTTTGTTGCGTATGTTTTTTTGTTTTGCACGACATTAAAAAAAGAAGGTAACATGTGCACAAAATTGAGAAGACTGTTTTTATTTTAAAATTCATTTTATAGAAAGCGATTAATCAACTAAAGTTTTATCTGATATTTTTTTTTGCAACGTTGCCGAGTTTCCACCGGCATCTTTTGATTGTTTCCAGTAATTAAGCGCGTCATCTTTCTTTCCGGTTTTATACAAAGCGTCGCCATAATGTTCTAAAATTGCCGCACGTTTTCCTCCGGTTTTAACCGCTGCTGCAAGCCATTCTTCTGCCAAAACATATTTTTGTTGCTGGTAAAGTATCCAACCATAAGTATCCATAAATACGGCATTATTAGGCGAAATTTCGTTACTGCGCCGCGAAAACCGTTCTGCTTTTTCAAGTGATTTTTTACGGAGCGATAAAAAGTAAGCGTAATTATTTAAAATATTTGTATCGTCGGGGTCCACTTTTAATGCATCATCAAAAGCTTTGTCGGACTTATCATAGTCATTAATATAATTGTAAGCCAAACCAAGGTTTGCGTAAAATTGTAATAGTAAAGGATTGTTGTCGTAAACAAATTCAATTCCTGTTCGTAACGATTCAATGGCTTTATCATAATTCTTTAACTGGATATTTGAAAACCCGTTGTAAAAGTAAGGAAAGGCTTGTGCAGGAAATAATTCCATTGCTTCGGTACTTTCTAAATCAAGATTTTTATAATCTCCGTTTTCGGAACTTAAATACATTAACCTGTTCCATGTATCGAACCGGCTTTTATCATATTTACTTGCTAGTGCGTATTCCTCGCGAGCCTCTTTCATTTTTTTATCTTTAAATAAAAATTCGGCGTAAATACTGTGCGCATCGGCCGATGTTGGATGCACTTTGAGCATGATAGCGCATAGGATATAAGCTTCTTTGTTATAGTCTTCATTTTTTTCGGAAAGTCCATAAAAAGAACCCAATATTTTATATTTTGTTTCTACATCCAAGTCGGGGCTTTCGAAAGCAATTCGCATTTCTTTGTAAAAATTTTGTTGGTCGTGAATAGATTTATAATAATCGGACAATGCTAAATGCACCATCGCATTTTTAGGATCAATTTTTAGTGCCTCCTGATAGGTTTGATAGGCTTTATCAATTTGATTATTTTGCTGATAGAATTCTGCTAGATAGGTATAGTAACGCAGTTCGTTTGGATTATACCGGATTAATTTTTTTAATTCTTCCTCGGCTTCTTTATTTTTTTTTAATTGTTTAAGTAATTTAATTTTATTGAGAGTAAACGACTCATTTTGTCCGAATTTTTTTTCGAGCTCATCATACGTTTTAAATGATTTTTCATAGAGGCCGCTATACATGTATTCTGCTGCAAGCCCTTCATAAAATTCGGGTCTGTAAGGGAAATTTTTGATGAGTTTGTTATAAACTTCTGCCGATTGCGAAAACAGCCTCTTGTTATGAAGTATGTCCAAATAAAGAAGCTGGTACCATTCGTTTTTAGGATCGGAAATAGCACATTCTTTTGCATTTTGTAACGCGAGATCGACCTGTCCGTTTACGCGGTAAATGTTTGCAAGCTCATATTTTACAGGGATCGAAGCCGGGTTTATTTTCGAGCATTCTTTAAATAAACTTTCAGCAGTTTCAAAATTCCCTTTCATTTTTTCTTTGCAGCCTTCTACAAAATAAAACGCAAATTTATTTTGCGCTTCGCCGGTTAAACCTTTTATTTTTTTGGTTTCTGAAGTTGCCTGCGAAGTGCTTTTTTGTTTTGTTTTGCATGAACTAATTACCGTGTACAAAAACACCAAGGTTACTAAAGGAAATATATTTCTGAATATTGTTTTCAAAAAGGAAGTAATAAATCAAAGACAAAGGCTTGTGTAATCACTCATACTAATATCCAGCGATTTGCCTTTAATTTCGGCGCCTTCACCAATCATGCTATTTGAAATATGGGTGTGACTTAAAACTGTGTTGGCTTGTACAACACTATTTTTTAAAATTGCATCACTAATTTTGCATCCCGCACCTAATGAAACATGTGGGCCAATAATAGAATCCTTTAGTATAACGCCGTCGCCGATAAAGCAGGGCTCAATAATAATACTGTTTTCAGATAAAATATTTTTGCCTCTTAAAGCCGCCTTTCCTTTATCAAATTCCAAAACGCGTTGGTTAGTGTAAACTGTAGCATTTTTATTTCCGCAATCAAGCCATTCTGTAACTTTACCTGGAGTAAAAGCTATGCCTTTTTGTTTCATGTTTTCAAGAGCGTTCGTTAATTGGAATTCGCCTTTTTC
>JAYTBK010000015.1:0-13054 GCA_043737035.1 Bacteroidota bacterium
TCATTTTTTGCATAACGCGCCGGGGTTATATTTTGGCCTTGCCCAGCTAAAAATTTTTCTTCTAAACTAAGTATATCGCCTCCGGCTAAAGCTTCTGATGCTTCAAAAACTTCAAACACAATTTCGCCTTTATCATTAAGTGAAGTCAGCATGCCTCCCGTAATTTCTAAAAAATGCGAAGCTCCGTTTTTACTAATTAGTTCTTCAATCAACAAAACCTGTTTTTGTGGAAACTCCTCTTTCTCTTTGATTTGCAATTTATCGGCAGCTTCGGTATCTAAAGTTTCATTGTCTCTAAAAATTAATTTGGCAAACGCCTGAAATTCTTCAAAGTTTTTAATTTTTTTTACGGCGCTGCTACACCCATCATCCACGGGTTTTGCTATGAATGGATATTTAAATTCATTTTCTAATACGTTTTTATAAAGTTGCTGATCATTCTTCCACTCTTCTTTTGTTATCAATCGATGTTTTGCAACCAAAAAACCATTCTTTAATAAAATTTCATTTGTAGCAAATTTATCAATTGTTATGGCGGAGCTAATAGCTCCCGAACCGTTATACGACAAGTTAACTTTTTCAAGTTCTTTCTGAACGGCGCCATCCTCACCAGGCCTTCCGTGCAGAGCAATAAAAACTTGTTTCACTAATTGCGAAAGATTTGCATACGTTACCTTTTTTGGCGCAATTAAATTATTTTCTGAACCATATTTGTCGGTAATTACTTTACACTTGTCAATGATTTGCCTTATTATCGGATGAATTTTCCAATTATCAATTTTATCTTTAATATCGTCGGCATTATCCTTTAATAAAGCATTAATAGGAATTTGATACATTTGATACTCTTGGTTATTACCGGTTAAAAACACCGGTAATGGGGCATATTTTTCGGAAGAGGCAAGTTTCTCGTAAATGTTTCGACCGCTTTCAACCGAAATATGTCTTTCGGAAGAATACCCACCTAATATTACAGCTACAGGAATTTTAGTATTTACAGCTGTTTTTTCCTTTGATAAAAAATCATCCAATTTTTTTAATAACGGTTCGTGCACTGCCGCTCCTTTACTATTTTGTATCCGTTTGCTCAACGATGCACGGATGATAAACGTTAAAAATTGAGAAGGGTTCAATCCAATTTCAGCGGCCTGATGGAAGAAAAAAGATGATGGCATCATACCAGAAGTTGTGTTGGGATCATTTAAAAACACTTTTCCATCATTGCTCAAAAAGCCGTCGATACGTGCGTATACATCAAAATAAAGCTCTTTAAATAACCGCTCGCATTCTACCCGTATTGCATTTATATGGTCATCACTCGCTTTTATTGGCGTTATTTTTCGCGACAAGCCCGGCAAATACTTACTTCGATAATCAAACAATTCTTTGCCTTTTCGGATTTCTGTGGGCGGAAGAGCAATGACCAAACCGTTAGAATCGGTATCTTCTAAAACGATGCACGAAAATTCTTGTCCTTCTATAAATTGTTCAATGATAACTGAACTTTCTCCGTCAATTGATTCCAAAACGAAACCATCGGCCCCGCTGCAATTTTCATTTAAAAAACGGATGAGTTCATACTGATCATAAAAAAACAAAATACGTTCATCGTTTTTAAAGCTAAGCGCAAGGTTAACTGAGACTGGCATTCCAATTCCCTCACGAATATCGGAAAGCGACCGTATAAAATTTATTTTGGTGGACGAACTCAAACTTTTCCATTCATTACAATCTACCCATTTCGTAAAAAATGCTTTTTCAACGGCAGCCATAAAAGAGGATTGATTGCCATCATTGAAAATTGAAATTCCGATGGAAGAGCCCTGATTTGAAGGTTTTATAACCATAGGAAAACCAATTTCCGTTTTTACTTTCTCCCAAAAGCCTTTCGTATTTCCGTTAATCCAATCTTTACGGGCAATTGTAACATAATGCGGGCTATTAAATCCTGCATCGATCATGAGTTTTTTTTGAACACTTTTATCGATTCCTACAGCGCTGGGCAAAATTCCGCTCCCCGAATAGGGTATCTGAAGATATTCAAACAATCCTTGCAGGCGGCCATCTTCTCCGTAAGGGCCGTGAAGTGCTAAGAACGCAAAATCGATTAATGTAGGAAGTTCATTTATTTCTATTTTTTTACCGATAGAAGAAATTAATTCATTTTGTTTTTTTACGTCTAATTTTCCGAGGTTCTCTGCATAAAATTGAAAATCAATATTTGAATCCGGAATAAAATTAACGGGAGGATAAAAATCGCGGATAGTTCCTTTGTATACAAAATTCCAATTGAGCTCAACAAAATTGCCAAACGAATCAACAAACACAGGAATCGCTTCAAAAATTGCCTTATTTAAATTATCATACACTGTCCGCCCGCCTGCAAAAGAAATTTCTCTTTCTTTAGACCGGCCGCCAAAAAAAATTCCGACTTTTATTTTTGATACCATATAAACTACTGATTGAATTCGTTAAGCATTAAAGTTAATGTTGTAATTTAAAGACGGCGTTGTAAGTAATAGAAACTATGAACCAAACAATGTTAATTGAAAAGGTTTCTCTTTTACATTTTAAAAACACTCGCCAATTGTAAAATAAAAACCGTTATTATATTTATCAAAATAGCCATAGTCGATACGAAGATTTAGTTTTTCTTTAGGTAAAATCGCTAAACGAAGTCCGCCTCCAAAACTATGTTTTACCGAACCAAAATTTACCGATTGAATATTATTATACACGTTGCCGAGCCCGCCAAATAAAACTGCACTTAAACGCCAAAAAAGCGGCGCTCGATATTCACCAATTACGCTATACATGCAGTTATCGCGGTAACGGCCCTGATAAAATCCACGTAAATTACCGGCGCCGCCTAATGTAGCCATCGACCGGAAAGGCGTGTTGCCGATGGTTGCATAATTATAAATTTGTAATGCCAAAATGTGGTTTCGTATAATTTTTTTAAAGATCCGACCTTCTACGGTCCATTTATAAAACGAATAATCGTTAATAAAGCCTTTATTATAGCTTGTTAATTGCGTTTGCAAAAACATCCCTTTAGTTGGCCAAAAAGTTGAGTTACGGCTGTCGTAACTTACCGATGCACCCAAACCAAAAACTTGGTAAATAGTTTTTCCGTAAAACATGTTTGAATCCATTAAACCGCCTTCACGATATTTAATTTTAAAAATATTTTGATAATCCTCGAGAAGTCCGAAAAATAAATTTCGCGTAAATTTTTTTTTTATGTGGCTCGAAATGTTCAAATTTTCAAAAACATATTTTTCGGCATCTTCATCTTTACTACTTTGGCCGATGCCCCAAAATTTATCGGGAAAATAACTATGTGTTGAATTAAAATAAAATATATATTTTTCTTTAGGGAAATATATCGTTGCATCTATTGATTGAATATTCTGCTCTCGCTGAGAAAAAATACCGATTGCCTGAACTGTTGAAATGCGCGTGAGACTATCATTTTTACTGCTTATTTTAAACGATATGGAACCCGATAATCCGTATGCCCAACCTGTTTCAGGAGTTCGGAAAAGAGTTGGAATTACTAAATAGTGCACGCTTCGAGAAGTATCAGTAAACAGTTGTGCGGAAACAACAATTGGAAACACGAAAATAAATATGATTATTTTTAGAGGCATTATTTATGTTTGTACGCTTGCGGGATTTCAACCTAACACTATCATTTAAATTTTTACAAAGTATGCACTTTACTTTTAAAAAAATCTAGTAGTTGAAAAGTGATCAGTGCATCCATCTCGCAATATTCTACTAACTGTTGCTTTATATCTTCAGCTTCAATATCATTTTTATCTAATAAACTTTCATATAAATACATTGCGCTTACACCTGATTGGATTGAAAGCGTTTCAAAACCTAAATCCCTATTTACAATTGGAGCAATACTTTTTAATTTAAAACTTCCAAGCATTTCCGGATGGTAATAATATCCCTTTTGGATGATATCTGCAACATCAACTATTTTAGATTTTAATTCGGTAAGGTCTGCTTTAAACTCCGGATACAATTCGGCGAGTTGATTTAAAACTGTTTCCTCCAATGATTTATCAAACATTAAAATTGTTTCGAACGATTTTGTTGCCCTTATAATTTCAGAGAGAAATTCTTTTCGCAAATCAGTTCCAATAGGTTTAAAATGACTATACTTAATTATACTTTTATTCTGCTCATAAACCATAGAAAATAAAAATGGTATTTGCTGGAAAGGTTTTGTTTTTTGATAATATGGTATCGCGGGCATCCAAACTTCTATATCCAAACTGCACACTGGCAGCTTTATTTTAGAGATAAAACGTAAAATTTCTGCCTGTTCATATTGTTCTTTTTGTTCGATCGCCGCCTTAATTTGAATTTTAATTTCCCGTGCATTAACTGTCTTTAAGTCTATTTCGTTAATGCGTTTTACATTATTATTGTAAAGTTCGAACAAGACTTTTCTATTTAATTTTCCCAGTTTTAAAACGGACATTGGATCGTTAACGTTTTTCCAACATGTTCCGAGGAAGTCACATTCGTAAGGTTGAAAACAATGTTCCCCGATCGCTACATCCGGAATTTTATTCATTTCTAAAATAAGTTTCGCACTATTTGTTTTATGAATAAAATAATTACTGTTTTTAATCGCATCTGCAGTAACTAACGTTTTTTTAAACAAAAGGTCAATTTTTAAAGAGCCATCCAACACATATTTAGGATTTAAAGTAAGAAGATAAAAATCTGAAAATTGAGGCAAACAATTTTTTATGACATAATATTGAAAACATGCATCTTTAACATAAGTCTCAGAAACTTTTAAAGAGCTTTTTACCTCATACGCATCCCATACCCCGTTTTGTTTATGTAAGATGTCAACCATCACAAGTAACCCATCAAAAATAAAAGTGGCTTCATAAATAGTGTCAACGCCTTGTGCAATAAGATGTGATGTTTTTAACGCAAATAGTTGTTGATCGCGTTTTTCACCTGCTGTAACATCTACGCCGCCTTCAAAAAGTTGTTGAGCAAAAATACCAACGTCGGCTCCTCTTTTAAATATGAGTTGTTTTTCGTTAGATAATTTATCGCGGAGGTATGGGTGATTTTTATACAGGTAGAAATGTTTTGAGCACTGCTCTGATTTTATAAACGCCGATTTACTTATTGGTGTGCTCATAAACAATTTGTAATGCTTTGCCATAAGAGGTCGGCAGTTTTGTCCCAACTAAAATCCATTTTACGTGCTCTTCCGGCGTTTATTAAATCATCCCGAAGTTGTGTCTGTTCGTATAAATCCACCATTCCTTTTGCAATTGAATCCACGTCAAAAGGATTAACAAGCAACGCCGCGTTACCTGCAATTTCAGGCATACTGGTTGTGTTACTACAAATAATAGGAATATCGCACTGCATGGCCTCCAACAGCGGTATACCAAAACCTTCAAAGTACGGAACGTAAGCAAGTGTAAATGACGCAGCCATTATTTTTTCCAATTCATCTTGGGAAATTCTTCCGGTAAATAAAATGTCTTTTTTATACGTAGATTGGTTGATTGTTCGCGCAATTTCCCCGTTGCTTGTATAAACCATTCCTACCAACACGAGTTTGAAATCCGATTTGGTAAACAACTTAAACTTATCAAAAGCCAAAATTAGTCGGCCCAAATTTTTTCGCGGACTTTGAGATCCCACAAATAAAAAATACGATTTTCCGGCCGAATATTTGGCTCTTGTTGTATCATTTTCGTTTACTGACAAAGGTTTAAAACCCTCGTTGATGCCGTTATAAACTACATCAATTTTACTGGCAGAAACATGATAGTTTTTTGCAATATCGGCTTTGCTAAATTCCGACACTGTGGCAATACGGGTTGCTAAACGAGAATATTTTGGAAAAAAATAATTACAATATTTGCTTGTCAAAAATTTTAAATCTTTGGGATTGTGAAAAAAATTAATATCATGAATAACCGGCAACTGTTTGCATTTTGCGCCAAAAGCTAAAAAACCATCGGGCGATAAAAACAGATCGGGATTTAAACGGTTGAGCAGATTTTTAACGGAAACATGAAACCAGCTATAATATAAAAACGGATGCCGAGCCTGTGGGCCTATTACAATGGGCGTTATATTGTCAGAAAAAATAAATTGATCATCAAAGTCTCGGTCGAACAAAAACACAAAATGGGTATCCGGGTTTTTTTGAGTAATTCTTTTAAGTGTCTGGGCGGTGAACCACCCTATTCCATCTAACTTATCGTTTATTAATAACCTTGTATTTACTACTATTTGCAACTTATAATTTTATGCAAAGTAATACAAAATGTTTTTAAATTGAAATCGTTTGTCGATTTTTACATTGTTTAAGCAATATGAAAAAACATTTATCTTTGAAATAAAACACCATGGCATCAAAAGCATCAACAATTGAAGAATATCTAAAGGAAATACCAACCGAAAGAAAAGAAGCTTTTTTGAAATTACGCGAAATCATTTTAAAAAATATTCCCAAGGGATATCATGAAGAAATGAGTTATGGCATCATTGGCTATGTTGTCCCACACGCACTATTCCCAGATGGATACCATTGCAATCCAAAATTACCGTTGTCTTTTGTTAGTATCGCATCTCAAAAAAATTTTATCGCCTTGCACCATTTAGGCTTGTATGGGAACGTTACACTAAAAGATTGGTTCGTTGCGGAATATGAAAAAAATTCCAAAGGAAAATTAGACATGGGCAAAGGATGTATTCGGTTTAAAAAAGAAAATGAAATTCCTTTCGATTTGATTGGAGAATTGTTAAAAAAACTTACCGTAAATGAATGGGTTAAATTTTACACTGAAAATATCAGACCACCAAAAAAATAAGAATTTTACACCAGCACTAGTGGAATAGAAATTTTATGCCTTACTTTTTCTACGGTAGTTCCAAATAGAAAATCTTTAAATGTAGTGTGGCCATGTGTTCCCATTACAAGCACATCAGCTCCGTGAACGAGTGTTGGAATAATTTTTTTAGGGCTGCCAAAACCAAGCAGCGTATCACATTTATATCCGCGCGCAATAAGTTGGTCTTTATAGAACAATAAATTTTTGGTGTCTTCATCGCGTTCATTATCGTTTGTATTTTCACCATACATTACCGCGCTGGTACTTTCTAAAATATGGATCAGTTTATAATTTGCGGATTTACCGCCCAATAATATCGCTTTGTTGATTGCCTTGTGATCGCTCAAACTGAAATCAACGGTAATGGCAATCGTTTGATATTGCGACATATCTTCAAAAATTATTTCGGAAATTTGCCCATGAAAACTTGAACCTTCTTTATGATTTCTTTTTTTAAATAAAGGCTCAAACACTATAAATAATAAAACTCCCAAACAGAACAACATAAATGGAATAACCAGTAAACCTATTGCCACAGGATAATGTGACGTTTGCAACCAATCAACTACTTTGTTAGTTAGCATTTGGCAGTTTAAGAAAACAATAACAGAAACAGCGAGCCACGATGCAATTTTTTGCCAAAGCGGAATTACAAACTCGCCCATTCGTTTTTTATTGCTTACAAAATGAATGAGCGGAATAATTGCAAAGCCAAGTTGCAAACTTAAAATCACCTGGCTTAGAATAAGAAGGTCGCCTGTTTTTTCTTCGCCCAAATAAAAAATCGTTAAAAATGCAGGCACTATTGCTATAAGTCGTGTTAAAAGCCTTCTTACAATAGGCTGTAGACGCAGGTTTAAATAACCTTCCATTATTATTTGTCCAGCAAGTGTACCGGTAACCGTTGAACTCTGACCCGCTGCTATCAAAGCTATCGCAAAAAGAATGGGTGCAAGTGTGCTCCCAAGCATGGGTGCCAACATTTTATGTGCATCCTGTATCTCTCTTACATCAACGCCAGTATTAAAAAAAGTGCTTGCGGCTATAATTAATATTGCTGCGTTTACAAACAAGGCAAGGTTTAAGGCAACAGCACTATCTACAATATTAAATCGAATTGCTTTTTTTATTTCAAGTGGCGAACGCTCAAACTTACGTGTTTGCACCAGCGAAGAATGCAAGTATAAATTATGCGGCATAACAGTGGCGCCAATAATACCAATAGCAATATAAAGCGCGTTTTCATTGGCCAAACCGGGGATCAAGCCTTTAGATATTTCAATAATATCAGGTTTTGCAATTAATAATTGAATGAAAAACGAAACACCGATAATTCCAACAAGAGAAATAATAAATGCTTCAAGTTTGCGAATACCGGCATTTAAAAGAAATAATAAAATAAAACTATCTAAAACAGTAATACATACTCCTGTTAAAATGCTAATGGATGGAAAAAGTAAATGAATACCTATTGCCATTCCGACTACTTCAGCTAGATCGCAGGCAGCAATGGCAACTTCAGCGAGGATATAAAGAAAAAAATTGATGAATTTAGAATAATGATCTTTTGATGCCTGAGCAAGATCGCGGCCGGAAACAATACCTAACCGAATACAATGACTTTGCAAAAGCAAAGCAATTAAGTTGCTCATTACTAAAACCCAAATTAAGCTGTAACCAAACTTACTACCACCTTCAATATCAGTAGCCCAATTACCAGGATCCATGTAACCAACACTTATCATGTAGGCAGGGCCAAGAAAAGCAAAGAATTTGCGAAAACCTCCTTTACCAGCTGTATTTACCGAACCATGAACCTCGCTGAGCGATTTTGAATTATTTTCCATTTACTTGTGTAACTAATATGTGTGATGCTAAGGCATCGCTAAAAAATTTTGCGCGTTTATCGTTAATTTTTACTTTGTAAGTTCGATCAAAAGTATTCACGTCACTTATATAGATATGATCACCTAAATTTAATTTCAGTGTATTCAGGTATTGAAGAAATTTTGCCTCGTGATTCGTTACGCCGCAAAACACACAACTTTGCTTCTTGGATAATTTATTTAACGAAACGGAATCTACCATCTTCATTTTTCCATTTTTATCAGGAATTACATCGCCGTGTGGATCTGTTCTAGGGTTACCTAAAAAATCATCCAATTTTTCAATCAATTTCGCACTATTAATATGCTCGAGTTGTTCGGCAATTTCATGTACTTCGTCCCACTTAAACTCAAGCTTATCTACTAAAAAAACTTCCCATAATCTGTGCTTGCGTATTATTTGTAAAGCTATCTTTTCACCTTTCGCCGTAAGCAAAACACCATAATATTTTTTATAGGTAATCAATTTTTTTTTAGCCAGCCTTTTTATCATATCTGTAACTGTTGCGGGCTGCGTTAATAAACGGTCTGAAATATCGTTTGTGGATACGGCAGTTTTTGTTAAAGCGTATAATTTGTATATAGCTTTAATGTAGTTTTCTTCGGTAAAAGATATGTGTAAAATTTCCACCACGCAAACTTAACAATCGAATATCACAAAAACTAATTTTTAGACTAATCTAAAATTTTAAAATATATGCGATAAAATCTTTGTGGATAATTAGTCGAGTTTGGTGGGAGGAATTGATGTTATGTGTAAGTGATGAACGCGACGCCTTGCTAAATTAAATTCCGCTCATAAAGTGGGCAAAAAATTTAAATTGACTGGATTTACTATTCAAAAAAAATCAACTAAAAATCAATCGCAGGGCAAAGAAAATAAATAAGCTTTAAAAAAACAGAAGTTATATTAGGTGAAAAATTAAAATTTAAATCGTTTTCTATGTTTTACGTAATTCAAAATTATTGCCTAAATATACCTTACGCACCATTTCATCATTTGCAAGATCTTCTGCACTACCAGATTTTATTACTTCCCCTGCGTATAACAAATATGTTCGGTCTGTAATATTTAATGTTTCATGCACGTTGTGATCTGTAATTAAAATGCCAATATTTTTATCCTTTAATTTTCGCACAACGCTTTGTATATCTTCCACAGCAATGGGATCAACTCCCGCAAACGGCTCATCTAACAAAATAAATTTCGGATCCGTTGCCAGCGCGCGTGCAATTTCAGTCCTTCTTCTTTCGCCACCCGATAACTGGTCACCCAAATTTTTACGAACATGGTGTAGGGCAAATTCATCTAACAAACTTTCTACTTTATGCGCTTGTTCGGCTTTGGTAAGTTTGGTCATTTCCAATACTGCGCGTAAGTTATCTTCAATACTTAATTTCCTAAAAACAGATGCTTCCTGAGGTAAATAACCCACACCAAGTTGCGCGCGCCTGTACATGGGCTCGCTAGTTATATCTTTATCATCCAAAAATATTTTTCCGGAGTTTGGTTTTACCATTCCAACAATCATGTAGAAAGAAGTTGTTTTACCGGCACCGTTTGGCCCGAGCAAACCAACTATTTCGCCTTGCCGCACCTGTACACTAACATTGTTGGCCACTACCCTACTCTTATATTTTTTTACTAAATTTTCCGACCGTAGTATCATGTAATGAAGCGATTATAGGTAAATATAACAAAAGTACTAAAAGTTAAAGTGGTAAATTATGTGAACGCTAATTTAAAACGCCAATTGAAACCCAAATTTCACTCCAAAGTTATCTATTGCTTTTGACCTTTGGTATGTAGTTCGCCACAAAGCATCTACCCTAAAAACTTTAAAAATATTTTCGATACCGGCGCTGAGTTCAACGTACGGCTCATTATCTAATGAACGTAACGTAGTAGGAAAAATTAAGGTATTACGGTTGCGCTCATTTACGCTTCCCCAAAGTGCTTTACATGTAATTACTTCGCGCCATTTAAGTTTTCTTACCAACGGAATTTTATTAAATAGTAAGCCTTCAAAATGATGGAATAAACCAACCGATGCGTATTTATCACTTGCAAATTCATAATATTTCATCATATTATATGACATGTAATCATAAATATAAGTTTCGTTACCGCCGTGCAATTCCATTAGTGGGTAAGGCACCGCGCCAAATATTTTCCCCACTTCACCAATATAATCTGTGTATCCTAACAATGAAACAAGGCGAATTCTATCGCTTATATTGAGCGCCAATTTTTGATAATCGTATTCGCCACGGAAAGCGTTGCGTAATGATTTGGCATAATTGAACTGAAATACCGGCCATTTTGTACCAAGGCTTATTCGCGAAAAATCGCCGCTTATAAATTTTTCTTTGTAGGCAAACCTAATATTAACGCGTGCTTCAGTGTTACGTATACTTTCTTTGGTATGAACGCTTCCATCATTTTTATAATAGCGATAAGTATTTAAAATTAAAGGAGTAATAGTTCGGCCTATCAAGGTGATTTTTGATGTAACACCTTCTATCCATTCTCGTTCATACCAAGCGTAAGTTTGGTCAACGCGGGTTAGGTTGGTTAACGGACTTGTACGAAATAACGATGCAAAAATATTATCCTGTGAAAAACCATTTTGACTTTGACCTAATATCTCATAGTCGCTTTTATAAGTCATGCCGACTAATTGCCGGTGCGGTTTTTTGGTAATAAAAGTTTTAAAGCCAATGCTGTATTTAAATCTCTCATCTTTTAAACCATAAGCAACATAACCCTGCAATTCGTACCAGCGACTAAATGTGCTGCTTGTGCGCCCGCCAAACCGAAGACGTGTGCCTTCTACACGGTTGTAACTTACTAAATTAAAGTAGGGGCCTATTTCAAAATTATTGATTATTTTATACCCCGATACAAAAATTGTAAAAATATCAACCCACGTTTTATAAACCGGCAATGATTTAATTGTATCAATCATGTGATATATTTTTTTTTCGCGCACCGAAAGGCTATCGTGGCGGTTTTTATCCCAGAATGCATCGTCCTTTAGAGAAGCAGAATCTGCTACAACTATTTTATCGCCAAACTCATAAAACTTTGTATTTTTTGGCTTATTTATAACAAAGTTGGTATATGACGTTGTTTTGCGGCCGTACACACCAACTTGCTTTTCGTACATTGAAAAATCAATTATTAATCTATCCTTGCTCAACATCCACGTACTATCTGTGTAAGAAAATTCCTGCACTATACTGGCTGCGTTTATAAAATTTATATTTGCGCCTTTTGGTATGGCCATCTCCAGCCGCTTTACCGCCCAGGTTGTATCTGATATCCACATATTTCCGCTGAAGCATAATTCCTGAGGACGCTTAGATTTAAAACGAATGTGATAACAGCGTGTATTACCAATAAATAAACTATCCTCTAAATAATATTTATAATAAAAGAATCCGTTATCAGAAATCGGACTAACGAAATCTTTACCAAAAACAAGTATGTTGTTGTCATACAAATTTATATTTTGATACATATCACCCATTATAGACGTTACGCTGCTGTTTTCGATACCTGTAACTTTACTAGCCTTTATTACTTCTTTTTTAAGATCGGGATTACTTTTAAAATAAAAATCGGATAACGACTCGGTAATAAAAATGGGTAACGATGGCTTCTCACCAGAATTGAGACTATCCACATTATCGAAAACAAATTGTATAGGCTTGAAGATTTTTCGTTCACGCATTTCTTTAGGTATGCGGTTTAAGTCAAACTCAACTTTATTATAAGTTTCATATTGATACGCATCGAGCTTGCGCTTATTATTTTTGGGTTTGTTGGCAATTACGTTTCTAATAATACGATGCGCGGGGTTTTCACCAGCTTTTATTACGACCTCATTTAAATTAACTCCTTGCAAAACCATGGGCAAATTAATTACCTGATTTTGGCCGCTTTTAAACGAACGGCTAATTTTTTTATAGCTCACGTAGGAAGCAATAAGCGAGTCGCCGGTTACAGCGGTGGTAATAGAATAATTTCCATCAAAATCGGTAGTTGCACCAACTGTAGTGCCTTTAATTAAAACAGGAACAAAGGGTAAAGGTTCTTTCGACTCCGAATCAAATATTTTACCACTTATCGTATAAGTTTGCGCGAAACCTATAAAGGAAAATAGTAAACATATTATAACATAAAATCGACGAATAAGCATTTAAAAAAATATCTTTTAAAGATAAGAATTAACCGTGTAACGCATCGTGAAAATTTAATATTTT
>JAYTBK010000016.1:0-2222 GCA_043737035.1 Bacteroidota bacterium
TCCTGCCGCAGGGCCTTTAATTGTTAACCGCGAGCCGGCAAAGATACTTACTACGACACCACCAATAATTGCGGTTACAAGGCCAAAAATTGCAGGAAAATCGGAAGCTTTGGCAATACCTAAACTTAAAGGTAACGTCAATAAAAACACAAGGAAGCCTGATAAAGCATCTTTTGAAAAATTTTCTTTTAAACCTGCAATGCCGTCAGCAGGAATATATCTTTTGGCTTTAATATTACTGGTATTGTTTTCATTATTATTGCTCATTGTTTTTGTATTATATTTTGAAAATTGACGCAGTTTACACCTAAATAAAATAGGAATATTGCACAAATGCTTTGGTATGAAGATTAACTTACAGTAAAATAAGTTAATCTTCAGCTTACAAATTTTGATGATTGAAAATTAGATACGGAAATTACAAACCTCAATATAAATTGGGTTCGTTGATTTTTGAGTGAGGAGTATCGCAAAAAGAACAATGGAAGTAAATACTTTGCACTGAAAAAAAGATATATAAAATGGTAAGGTGAAAGATTGAGCGATAAAACTTAATTCTGTTTCATTTTCATTTTCTTCAAACAACAAATTCGCGTCGGAATTGCATTCGCTCTCTGCATTGGAAACCGAAAGCTGTTTTAAATTCTTCACTTCCAATTGGTGCTTTGCTGTTTGCATATTTTGCCAAGTATTTGCGCTGAAAGACGCTGTAAAGCAAAACAGGAAAAATAAAGAGAAATATGTTGATTTAGAAAATTTCATTTTATAAAAGTTAAAGGTATTTAAATATAAGCGTTGAACAAATATTTCTTATGCTTTAACCAAATTTACGATCGTCAAATATTTCTAATATAGCGGGTAACATATTTCTTTATCAGTTTATCAAACTATTTTTTTTGATCTCTTCGAGCAACTGCTCGCCGGCTTTGCTACGTGATTTGATATGAATAAAGTTTCCTTTACCAATCTTCGCAATTTCTTTTAGATTGACCATCGCATTCTTGTCGTTACCAAAACCAATGGTAGTTAGCAGTATTTTTTTATCTTCCTGTTTTTGCACGTATTGTTGCTGATCTTCGGAATAAAATCTAAACTTACCATCTGTGCATAAAATAATTTGATTATTGCCTTCGGTAATATAATGTTGTATGGCTTTGTCGAGACTAAACAAAATCGCTTTATTGCCTTTAGTTAAGCCGTTGGCTTTCAACTTCTCAACGCTTTGCATTAATTCATTTTTATTGGCACCGCTAAGTGCTTCAAGTAAAGTTCTTACCGAATCAGCGTAAGTGATAAGCGTTACAATATCCGTTGGCCGTAATGCATTAATTAAATATTGCATCGAATGCTTTAACACCGGTAATTTCATTGAGTCTTTCATGGAACTCGAAACATCTATTAAAAAAATAATGTTATTGTGTTTGTATAAATTTTCATTTAATACTACATCGTCTTTTTTATCATTTTTAAACTCAGGTTTCTTCGTTTCGACTACGTCCTGTGTAGTTGACGTTACCACAGGCCTACCGGTTGAAATAACAGAATTAGGCATTTTGTTGCTATTATCCCGAGCCGTTGTTTTGGTTGAAACCACCATCGGAGGAATTGTTTTTACACCGGCGTTGTTAGGCTTTTTAAAATAAAAACACGCCGTTTTATCATCCGTTTTAATTGATTTAATTACACCCGAAATACTCAATTGAAACGGTAAACCATCGGCACTAGTAATTAAATTAATTTCTTCGTTAAACTTTCCGATGCTTTTGGGTATAAATTCTACGACAATTAATGCCGTATCATTAGGTAATATTGTTTTTTTAGATGCTTTAATGGTTATTCCTTTTTGAGCATCGCCACGCAATAAATACAAATTTTTGGACTGGTTGTTTTGAATAATGTAATCTGCTTTTACTTTGTAAATATTTCCCTGTGTTCCAATATCTTTATTTCTTTCGTCAACGCCAATAAGGTTGTTTTGGGAAGAAATATATCCGCCAATAAATAAAAGAAATAAAACTAAAATGTTTTGCACTATATAAAATTACGATGTAAAATTAATTTTTGGATTCTTGGTTCACATTTTAAATTATCAGATATACCTCAAACAGCAATTTTCTTTTACTTCAACTTCGCATTATTTATATGCCTTTCCGAATCGCGGTTTGTTTTTTTGTCAAGGTTTTTTTTGAGAGCATCTTCCAAATTAATTCCCGTTTGGTTTG
>JAYTBK010000017.1:0-2222 GCA_043737035.1 Bacteroidota bacterium
AAGTAAATGTAATTTAATGCTTTTAATTGGCCAAATATATTTTACCAACATTTATGCCACTATCGGCTAAAAACTTTATTGTTTATAAATCTTCTGCTGGTAGCGGTAAAACATATACCTTGGTTAAGCAATATCTTAAACTTGCATTAGGTGATAAAAATTCATTGGCTACTGCATACAAATCCATTTTAGCCATAACCTTTACCAATAAGGCGGCATCCGAAATGAAATGGCGTATTATTAAAGCATTAAAGGAAATAGGCATTGGTTCCAATGAAATCCTAGGTTCTTCGCTTTCAATTGAAATGCAAATTTCAATAAATGAATTAAAAGAACGTGCTGCACAACTTTTGACTAATATACTACATCATTATTCCGATTTTTCCATTGGTACTATTGATAGTTTTACCCATCGCATTATCCGCACATTTTCCACCGATTTAAAACTTCCCATTAATTTTCAAATTGAAACAGATGTAGAGTCAGTTTTTAAAAAAGTAACTTCCATTCTCATTAACAACCTTGGTATCGATAAACAAATAAGCGATTTTATGGTGGCTTATTCGATGGCGCAGGTGGAAGATAATAAACACTGGGATCCTGAGCAAACACTTATCGATTTTTTAAAAGAAATTAATAAGGAAGGCATCGGTGAACAAGTTGGGTTACTTGCGAAATATACTATTTCTGATTTTGAAAAAATACGGCAACAACTTGTTTCATTTATAAAACAATACGAATCTGTTTTACGTGAATTTGGAAACAAGGGTTTACTGCTTATTAAAACAAAGGGATTAAGTAATGAAACATTTGCCTATGGAAAAAATGGTATCTGTAATTTATATAATAAACTTGCCGAAGTAAGTGAAACGTCGGATGCGGGTTTATTTAAAACCAATGTTGAAATCACTTTAACGGAGGACAAATGGCATTCAGTCAAAGCAACCGGGTTTGATAAAGCAAATATTGATGCGATAAAAGACCAGTTAAAAACCATTGCTCTTGAGGCGCGCGATTATGTCAATCGCAATCATCAAAAATATGTAGTTTTTAAAATGGTTCAAAAAAACATCCATGCAATGGGCTTAATTAATGAGCTCGCTAAACTAACCGCGCAATTTAAAGCCGACGAAAATATTTTATTTATTTCTGAATTTAATGAGCGCATTTCAGCTGTTGTAAATAATGAGCCTACACCTTTTGTTTTTGAAAGATTGGGTGATAGGTATAAACATTTTTTGTTGGATGAATTTCAGGATACATCGGCCATGCAGTGGCGAAATATGTTGCCGCTTATAGATAATGCTTTAAGCAATGCCGGCTTAAATTTAATTGTGGGCGACGGAAAGCAATCCATATACCGTTGGCGAAATGCAAATGTGGAACAGTTTGTAAACCTTCCAAATATTGCGGGAGCCGAAGATAACCCATTATTGAATGAACGTCAGGATTCGTTAATAAGAAACTTTGAAGAAAATATTTTAAACACAAATTATAGAAGCCGTTCTGTAATTGTAAAATTTAATAATTCATTGTTCAATCATTTATCTTCGGCGTTTTTACACGAAAATTTACAGAAAATATATTTTAAACAAGAGCAATTACATAGTCCGGAAATCTCTGGTTATGTTAGTCTTAATTTTCCAGCACTTGAGGAAAACGACAGCGACATTGCAAACACGGAGCTAATTTTAAATCACGTTCAGCAAGCATTGCTCGATAATTACAGTTATAATGATATTTGTATTATTGTTAGAGAGAACAGGCATGGCAATACAGTAGCCAACTTTTTAATATCTCATAATATCCCTGTCGTGTCAAGTGATTCGTTGTTGCTCGTCAACTCCGCCGAAGTAAATGTGCTTGTCGCATTTCTAAAATACCTTTCAAATCAAAGAGATCTTGTTTCGGCATGTGTGGTGGTAAATTATTTTTATGATAAAGAATTGTTTGATCAAGAAAAATATGTCACTTACTTGCGCGATCTTAATATCTATAAAAATAAAACGCTGTTTAATATTTTAACCAACTGTGGTTTAAACGTTGATGTGGCTAAACTTACTTCTTCAAATTTATTTGATACGTGCATAGAACTCGAAAACATTTTGGAATTGAACGCATCAAAGCGGTAGCGGATGCGGCCGTAAAAGCGCGTCAGCAACCCATACAGCAGCACCGCCACGAAGGCCGCCGCCGCCAGCCGGGCCGCCACGTAGTTACTC
>JAYTBK010000018.1:0-13053 GCA_043737035.1 Bacteroidota bacterium
TCAATTTTTTTTTGAGCTTAACGGTTAATGGTGCTTCTCTTCGTCCGTCTGTTGCATGGTATGTTACGCTATCCGTTTTAAACAATTGGAAGCCCATTTTTGTTGTTGTTGCCGAAGGATAAATTAAATAGTGTTTACCAGGAACTAATAAGCGGCCGTTGACAGTAACCGACATTTGCGCTGGGAAAGTATTTACCGGAAATGAGTACGATTGCGAATACGATTTGCCAAAACTCAACACACCAATTTGTTTCATCTCCTTCGATAAATAATCGGCAGCTTTGTTAACACCGTTGTTAACATAACCACGTCCGTTGAATTCTTTTGATGTTAATTTTTTTATAATTTTTCGGGCGTATGATGTGTCCTGGCAAAGGCAAAATAAAAAACAAAAAACAAAAAAAAATGTTGTTATTGATCTCATTACAAATTTATCAGGTAAACCGTTTTTGATTGAGTGAAATTAATTTTTTTGTCATTTCATTTTCATCATCCCAACCATAAATCGATTTTAATCCTTTAAGGTATATCTCCGCTTCATCTAATGAATTTACGGTATTCAACTGTTCAATGGCAATATTATATTCGTTTGTGTTTGCGTCAAATAACTCATTTATAAATCTAAATTTATCGTTTATAGCAATAACAAGTTTTGGATGTTGCTGTTTTGCATGTTCCACTGAAACTTGATCGAGCGTTGCCGCCGGAATTTCTTCTACCGGTTTTTCTCGTGGAGTTTGAATTTCAATTTTATTTAACGTCGTATCCATTTCTTTCGGAATTTCAACCTTTTCTATAACTAATTTTTTTATTGGATCATTTTCAGAAGCCAAATCCTTAGCACTCATTATTTTCAGGTGCAGATTTAATTCGGGCGAAACATCTTTCTGTTCTTTTAAAACGACATACGCCGCAATGTATTTGTTGGCTTCGCTCATTTTGGTGAGCAAAGCGTCAGCGTACTGCGTACTTGGAGGAACATGTTTCTCGAATTTATCAATAGCAGTTTTTAATTCAGCAAGCGCTGTAGTAACCTGTTTAAATAAAATTTCAGTTTGCATAATTGTGGATAATTATAAATTAAAAATACATCAATTAATGGATAGTTAGTTTATTTTTAAGTTTTGTTATAAAATTTAATACACATGTTTTTAGAAAACATAAAGCACAGCGCGGCAAAGAGAGGATGGATAGAAGTTGTTTGCGGCTCAATGTTTTCAGGTAAAACAGAAGAACTCATACGAAGGTTAAAACGCGCGCAGTTTGCCAAGCAAAAAGTAGAAATATTTAAACCTCAAATCGACAGCCGCTATCACGAATTAAAAGTTGTATCGCATCAGGGCAACGAAATTATGAGCACACCAGTGCCCGCAAGTTCAAATATTTTATTATTGGCAAATGATGTAGATGTAGTCGGTATTGATGAGGCGCAATTTTTTGATATGGAGTTGGTAAATGTTTGCAACCAACTTGCCGATAGTGGTGTGCGCGTAATTATTGCCGGATTGGATATGGATTTTTCGGGAAAACCTTTCGGGCCAATGCCGGCACTGCTCGCTGTTGCCGAATATGTAACAAAAGTACATGCCATTTGTATGAATTGCGGAAGCCTTGCACACATATCGCATCGTAAATCGAACGAAAAACATTTAGTTGTGCTTGGAGAAACAGACAGCTACGAACCGTTATGCCGTGATTGCTTTAACGCCGCAGAAAGCACAAAAAATTAAAGGCGAAAATTAATCAGCAAATAGATTGGTAAATTCAAAGCTTTTTCCGTTAAATAAACCTTTGTCGCTTAGTTTTAATTCAGGAATCACTAGCAATGCCATAAAAGATAAACTCATAAATGGTGCTCTTAATTTACTGCCAAGTTCCTTAGCGCGCCGGTCAATTTTAATATATGCCTCTGCAATTTTTTCGGCGGGTTCGTTTGTCATAATTCCTGCTATCGGTAATTCCAAAATCATCGTTTCGCTCTCTGTTGCAAGTGAAATTCCACCTTTCGAGCGTACAATTAAATTTACTGCTTTGCATATATCATCGTCGTTTGTTCCAACAACCACAATGTTATGGCAATCGTGCGCTACGCAACTTGCAATTGCCCCTTTTGTTAGGCCAACATTTTTTATAAAAGCAACCGCCACCGGTGCATCCATATAGCGATTAACAACTGCGATTTTTAAAACATCATTTTCGGTATTCGCTTCGGTAAAACCATGCACATTATATGCGTCCATAAAAATTTCGTTTGTCACCAATTGGCCTTCCAACACTTCAATTACACGTACGGTAGTTCCCTCGCACTTCACTTTAAAATCAGAGGCTATTTTTTCTGTGCAATTAAAATTGTTTAATACAGGAGCTTCCACCGACCGTATAAACGAATTGTTATTCTCCGCAACAAGTTCCCCTTTCACAAACGTTTTTAAAATATTCAAATCGATTAAATTATCCACTTCTATAAAATCTGCATTGTCACCCACTTGTAACAGACCCACAGGCAATTTATAATGTTTTACCACATTGTAATTTGCAGCACGCAGCACATTAAAAAAATCATGCCCTTTTGCAAGGGCACGCTTCACATGCATGTTTATATGGCCTATGATTAGATCGTCAGGATGTTTATCATCACAACAAAACATGATTTGTTCAGGGAAATGATCGATCAAAGGAATTAATACTTCAAAATTTTTTGCTGCACTACCTTCGCGTATCATTATTTTAACACCGTGTTTTAATTTTTCCAGGGCTTCGTCGTATTTAAAACATTCGTGGTCGGTTGTTATACCCGCATCAAAATACGTTTGCATCTGTTCGCCCAAAAGTCCGGGAGCATGTCCATCAATTGGCTTGCCGTGTTTATGCGCACAAGCAATTTTTTTTAATACTTCTTCATCTCTAAATATAACGCCCGGAAAATTCATCATTTCGCCCAAGTAAACAATTTCTTTTTTGCTTAACAATTCATCAATGTCGGAAGAATTAATCACAGCGCCCGCAGTTTCAAAATTTGTAGCCGGCACACAAGATGGCGCACCAAAATAAAAATGGAATGGCACCTGCTTTGAGTTTTCGAGCATATAAGTTACGCCGGCAACTCCTAATACATTTGCTATTTCATGTGGGTCGGAAATGGTTGCAACGGTACCATGCGTTACAGCAAGCCGCGCAAACTCAGATGGCACGAGCATGCTGCTTTCAATATGTACATGCGCATCAATAAAACCGGGCATAATATACGTAACAAATAATTCAGAAACTTTTTTTACGGAAACGATTGTGTTGTTTTCTACAAGTATTTCGGCAGCATAAATTTCTTTTGCCACCACATCAACTAAATTTCCTTTCAGCCTAAACGACATTTAACTACTGTTTAACTCCGTATTTATCCGCGTATTTCTTATACAAGTCGTTCTGGAAATTTGTCGTTTTTATTCTTCTTCCACTTATAAAAGCAAACAACACCAGACTTGTTTTTATGTCGAGCATATCGCCTTCTGATATAATGAATGAAGCGATTTTTCCGGGTTCGATACTTCCAATTAAGCTATCCACACCTAATATTTTCGCTGCATTTAATGTAATACTCTGTAGTGCCTGCTCTTTTGTTAAGCCATACGCGGCAGCAGTTCCGGCAAGATAAGGCAGGTTACGCGAATTCATTGCTTCCATATCGCCTTGGTTCTGCAGGCAAAATAAAATTGAATCTTTTTGCAGCAAATAAGGTAGTTTAAACAATATATCTGTATCAGCTTCAGGCGAGTCCGGTAAATCGTGCAGCCTGTTTAACATCACCGCTACATGATTTTCTTTGAGAAAATTTGTAATCTTATAGCTATCTTTTCCTCCAACAATAATTATTTTTTTTATTTTAAATTTAGTAGCAAAGTTTATTGCTAAAATAATATCCTTCGCATAATCCGTGTGCAGGTATAAATTTTTACTTCCGTTAAAAACACCTTTCATGGCTTCAAAACGCAAATTAACTTCGTCAACAACTGAAGTGTTATAATACGCGTAAGCATTCGCAAAAAACGTGGACAATTCGCCTAACTGATCATTAAATTTATTATTCTTTTCACTTGGCAAAGGTTCAGCCCACCAACCATTTCTTTGTATTGAATTAGGAAAATTTACATGTATACCATCGTCTGCCTTTAACAAAGCATCTTCCCAGTTCCAGCCATCGGTTGCCAGTATTGACGAACTGCCGCTTACTACACCATATCGTGGAGTTGCCTGTGTATATAAAATTCCATTTGCTTTTACAGTTTCTAAAATTTTACTGTCGGTATTGTAAGCAACAATACTTCTTATGTGCGGATTAAAATCTCCAACCTCAGCATAATCACTGGTCGCCCTAACGGATTCGGCTTCCTGTAAACCAAGTACACAGTTTGACGCAATAAATCCGGGATAAATATGCTTGCCGGCAATATTATAAACAGTATCAAATTTGGAGAAGTCAATCTTTGAAACACGCGCGTCGAGCACAATTTCAAACTTACCATTTGCAAAAGCCACGTAGCTGTTTTCAATAACTTTACCGTTTCCTAAATGCGCCAAGCCGTTCATAAACAACACGCGGTTTTTGTTTTGCGCGCCAACAGTGTAACTTAAACTCAAAAAAATATAGAATAGATATTTCATTCGCATAAAATGTTTTAATGTATTGTAGCTAAAATATATTTTGCAAAATAATTAGTAGTACAAAGGTAAATATAAACAAAAAATAAAGTTTTATAGAAACCTAAACCTTAGCTTTGCAAATGCCTAAAAAAGTAAAGAAAACGGTTAAGCCACATCGCATTTTATTGCAATCAATTATTAACGCGTTAACCACCATATTTAACGATAATAAATACGCCGACAAAGTAATTGAAAAAACTTTAAAAGAAAATCCAAAGTTTGGCGCACGCGACCGTCGGTTTATAGCCGAAACAACGTACGACATGGTTAGGCAATATAGATTACTATCATATTTAGCAAACTCAACTGATGGATATTGGGAAATGCTTGGCGTATATTTTATTTTAAAACACCTACCAATGCCAGAGGAACGCGACTTTAAAAATCTAAACGAAAAACTTATTCTGGATAAATATAAGGCGATAACGGATCAAAAAATATTACAATCTTTTCCGGATTGGTTGTGGGATATGGCAGTTAGTGAATTAGGAAAAGAAGAGTGGGAACAGCAGGCAATTGCATTGAACAAACAAGCCGAGGTGGTGTTGCGCGTAAATACATTAAAAACAAAAAAGGAAATTTTAATTAAACACCTTGCCGAACAGGAAATTGAAGTTGAGCCTGTAAATGAATTTAACGATGCATTATTGTTAGTTCACCGGCAAAATTTATTTCAAAACCAATTGTTTAAACTCGGGCTTTTTGAATTACAAGATGCCGGTTCGCAACACATATCCGAATTTTTAAATGTAGAACCGGGAATGCGTGTGATTGACGCATGCGCTGGTGGTGGTGGAAAAAGCTTGCATATTTCTGCTTTGATGCAAAACAAAGGAAGGATCATTTCGATGGATGTGACACAATGGAAATTAGATGAACTAAAAAAACGTGCACGGCGCGCTACTGCAAGTAATATTGAACCGCGTTTAATTGAAGGCACAAAAACCATAAAGCGTTTGGAGAACACTGCTGATAGATTGTTACTTGATGTGCCCTGTAGTGGCATGGGCGTAATAAAAAGAAACCCCGACGCCAAGTGGAAGTTAAATTTCGAATTTATTGAAAGAACCAAAACGCTCCAACAAAAAATTTTAAGCGAATATTCGGCAATGACAAAAATTGGCGGGCAATTAGTATATTCTACCTGCAGTATTTTACCAAGTGAAAACAGAAATCAAGTAGACGCATTTTTAGAAAACAATAAAAACTTTGAATTGATAAAAGATAAAACCATTATGCCTTCGGAAGGGTTTGATGGTTTCTACATGGCCGCTATCAAAAGAGTAAAATAAATTTATTTAGCATCAATGAGTATGTAGCATCGTCAAATTTCTAAATTAGCTAAAGTATTGTGGAATTTTACTTTGCAAAAGTGTTTTTGTAACCAACCATAAAAACCGCGCAACCGCTGTACGATCCGGTTTCTGTAGGTGGAATTACGTAATCAACAAATACATGGCGCGTTTTGGAAACTTCAAACATAAATTCTTTTTTTTCGGAACCCACATCTTTTGAAGAGAATAATAATTTGCGGTTTTTCGAATCTTTATCTTTGTTATAAACCATTACCTCCACATATTTTGGCAACGCCTCTAACTCAAAAACTATGCGGTACTTTTCTCCAACAAACAACAAAACTTCAACTTCTTTTATTGATTGTGTTTTTTTGTATATGATTCGAGTAAGTTCAGAGCTATCGTATTTATAAGGCTCTAATAAGACCTTTGCTTTTTCTTTCAATTCTTTTGCGTTGCATAGCATATCTCCATTTTGAAACGACATAAAAAATAGAGTAAAAATTACGCCCAATGCGGGGTTCAAAAATTTTTGCATAGTCATTTTATTAATCAACAATTGTTGTTCTTAACGTTTTTATCAAACGAGTTATACCTTCAATTTCCTCGTTTGTAATTGCCATCGTAGCAAAATCCATTTCTTCATCTTTTTCTATGGCTTTTTTAACTGACGGGATACTATAAAAACAAGTATGGATTTCCTCAACTGAAGTTAAGAGCGATTTAATTTCGGGTTCATTTGCTTCGTAGTTTTTTAACCCTTTTACAATTGTTTCTGATAATAGCAATTGTTCAAATAAACCTGCCATAATTTTTTTATTTTTATCGTGGGCATATGCTTCACCGGCAATGTAGGCACTTTCCGTCCAAGCGCCTGTAAATGCAATTAATGATATATGTTTTTGTTTATTTTCCTCAAACATGATATCCGATTTCATTTGCACATTGGCTACAATCTTTACCACGGAATCCTCATTTGTAATATATTTTTCAAAACGCTGTGCAGCGTCATCACTCTCAAAAGCCTGATTTAAAGCTAACGAAGAACCAAGATCTTTACATGCTTTTAAATACTCTTTTGCTTCGGCATATTTTTTATTAAAAATGCAATAACTTAAATCGGCACTGTAAACACCAAAATTTATCGCTCTTTTAAAATTGCTAATGTTGTATTTATTTACGCCCGAACTTTTATTTGGCAAAGTCGCGTCGTAAGCCGCGCCGGACTTTTTAAAAACGTAAGCAATTTGTAATGCTGAAGGTAAATTATACGAATTTTCGTTAGCTTCGGTTAGCGGCCGAGTGTCTGCATTTATTGTATCTTGCCCGTCATCATTAACATTACCACCATCATTTTCATTCTTATTAATATCGCATCCGGCCGAAAAAATAAAAGCCAACAATGCTAATCCTGTTATATTTTTTAATGCCATTGGAATAATTTAAAAATTAAATATACTACTTTTTTATTGCTGATAAAATTTCCGTTGCTTTTAAAATGCACTTATCGTCGTGGTTTATTATTGGGTAATAAGCATCCTTGTCAAAAACGTCGCGTCCTATCAACGCTTTTAAATACAGCTTGAGCCTGGTCCTGGCTTTTAATTTTTCGGCTTCGCTGAGTTTTACGTTTTGCTTCAAACAGTATTCAAAAAATTCATTGATAATATCAGTTGTAACGCTAAAACCGGAAATATAATTTGCCGCGTTTGTATATATTTTTAAGGCAGTGCGATTTCTATCGGAATATTCAAAAGCAAATGTGTTAACAACACCAGCGTAAAATAATTTATTTAATATTGAGTTTGCTTTTGATGTATCGATTGGCACAAATACATCCGGCATAATTCCACCGCCACCATATACCGTTTTACCTTCCGGTGTTTTAAATGCTTGTTTTTTATCGAGTTTTACACTATCGGCATTTAATAATTCACCGTGCGCAAACCTGTCGTATTCTTCATTGTAATATTCCTCTTTATCGGTTGCCGAATAAGCTTTTTGTATGCATCGGCCTGTTGGTGTGTAATACCGTGCAATAGTTAACCTAATGGCTGAGCCATCCGAAAGTTGCATTTGATCCTGCACCAAACCTTTCCCAAAACTTCTACGGCCAATTATAGTTCCTCTATCATTATCCTGGATGGCTCCCGCTACAATTTCGCTAGCGCTTGCCGAACCTTCATCAATTAAAATAACTAGCTCACTCTTTTCAAAACTCCCGTGTTCAGTTGCTTTATAAACTTTTTTAGGATTTGCTTTTCCCTGCGTGTATACAATTTGCAAACCGTTTGTCAAAAATTCATCCGATATGCTTACCGCGGCATTTAAATAACCACCTGGGTTTCCACGCAAATCGAGTATCATTTTTTTCATTCCTTTACCGTTTAACGCGTTAAATGCTTTAAGGTATTCTTCGTAAGTGGTTGCCGAAAATTTGCTTATTTTGATATATCCAATTGTTTTGTCAATCATATAAGCCGCATCCAAACTATACAACGGAATAGCATCGCGGGTTAATTTAATTTCGAGCAACTTGTTTAAACCTGATCGTTTTATACTAACGTTTACCGAACTGCCTCTGGGTCCTCTTAATTTATCAAATACCATTTTATTTGTAATTTTAATGCCGGCCACTGTTTTGCCTTCTATTTTTACAAACTTGTCTCCAGCCCTTATGTCCATTTTTGCTGATGGACCATCTTCAATTGTATTAATAACCCTTATGGTATCTTTTATAATATTGAATTCTACGCCAATTCCGTCAAAATTTCCCTCAAGTGGTTCATTCACCGCGTTAAAATCGGTAGCGGATATGTATGCCGAATGCGGATCGAGACTTTGAAGTAAAGATGTGACGGTTTTTTCTATCAAATCTTTCCGGTTTATTGTATCGACGTACTGATATTGTATGTAATCCAAAAGACTGTTGATTTTATCGTTGCCGCCCGGCTTTTCATTTTTAGAAAACCGTCCGTTTTGAATCCGTTGACTAAGGAAAGCGCCTAGCCAAACTCCTAAAACCAACACAAAGGATAATAAAATTGGTAATAAAACTTTTTGTTTTGTTGGCTTGTAGGGCTTATCGGGATCCATAAAATTGATGTATATTTGCTTGTAAAGGTATTTTTTTAGCGGATAATAAAACCCATGTTTACAAAAATTACAATATTATTGCTAAGTGTGTTTTTGGTGGCGATAGGTTGCAAAAAAAAAGCCAAAACCGTTAAAGATAATATTCCTTACCAAACTGTAAACATTACAATTTATCCTAACGATCCTTTATATTTTAAATTACGTTCAGTAGGCGGCTGGATGTATATTAATGGTGGAATTAATGGCATTATCGTTTATAGATTAGCTCAAAACAGTGCTGCGGATTTTGTAGCCCTCGAACGTACATCCTCCTATTTACCAGATAATGTGGATGCGTTGGCCAAAGTGCAATCCGATAATTTTACACTACGCGATACTATCAGCGGTTCTAAATGGCAAATAGTTGACGGCTCAGTAGTTTCAGGCCCGGCAACCGCACCATTAAGGCTTTACAGCACGTTGTACGATAATGGTACGCAGGCTTTACAAATAAGAAATTGAGAAAAAAAAATCCCCGAATAACGGAGATCTAATTCTAATATTTATATAATGTTAGGCCGCCGTTTCCGGTTTTCCTTTTGCTTGGGACACAACAATAGCTCTTTCTTGGTGTTCTGTTCCGTTTAACGCGTCTATAGCCCTCTGCCCGTCTTCATCATTGGCCATCTCCACAAACCCAAAGCCCTTACTTCTTCTGGTTTCTTTATCTTTAATAATTCTCACGGAGGTTACTTCTCCGAACGGGGAAAATAACTCACTAAGCGAATCTTCCCTTACTTTAAAACTGATGTTGCTTACAAAAATATTCATAACATATATTATTAGTTAAGTAAATTTATAACAAATAAATATAGAAACAAACAAATTCGGCATTTTTCGGTTAACTAGTTAAAAATACCTATAAATAGGTAGTCGGTATCTTCAAATTCTACTAAAATGATTTAAGTTGTAGACCTGGTAAACCGCAATAATCGATTCAACGATTATTTAAATTCTTTAAAAAACGCGGGCTTCAACGCTTATTTCTACGTTAGCGTCTTTCGGCAATCTATCAGCTTGTATGGTTGCCCTTGCCGGATAATCACCGGTAAAATAGCTGCTATAAACCTCATTTACGTGTACAAAATTGTTCATGTCGGCTAAAAAAATAGTCGTCTTCACAATATTATCGTAAGTTAAACCTGCGGCACCTAATATTTCACCCAGATATTCCATCACAATTTTAGTTTCATCCTTTATATTAGTTTTTACTAGTTGTTTAGAATCAAGGTCCATCGCAATTGTACCTGAAACATATAAACTATCTCCTACCAAAATTGCCTGATTATAAGGCCCAATAGGGGAAGGTGCTTTATCGGTTTTAATAATTTTTTTCATTTGTTTAGAATTATTTCGGTTTAGAGAAAATGATGTAATTAAAAATAGTAAAGGTTTGATAGCAAAAATAATAAAAACTTTTATAATGCCTAAAGTGCTGAATTACATAAATTCCTCGTGTTAACCATACTAAAATTAATTTTAGTGCTACACGTTTTAAAAATGAACAGATTAATATTAGTAAATACTTGAAAATAGCGCCAATTAGAAATACTTTTTTTATAGATTTACCGCAATGCAGCAACGCCCTTTAATATTAGTTACAAACGATGATGGAATTAGCGCGCCCGGTATTTTACATTTGGCTTCAATTGCTCTAAAATTTGGAGATGTATTTATCATTGCCCCCGACAAGCCGCAATCGGGCATGGGCCACGCCATTACTATAAATTCAACTTTAAGGTTACAAAATACTAAATATCATATTGGCGCAATGGCAGAGTATAGTTGCACGGGCACACCTGTAGATTGTGTAAAAATGGCCATTAATAAATTATTGCCGCGCAAACCCAATTTAATTGTTTCGGGTATAAACCATGGCAGCAATAGTTCAATTAATGTAATTTACTCCGGCACTATGAGTGCTGCTATCGAAGGCTCGCTGGAAGGAATACCTTCAATAGGTTTTAGTTTGGCCGATTTTAGTATTGATGCCGATTTTACTCCTACAACTCATTTTATCGAAAAAATAATTTCTTCGGTGCTTGAAAATGAACTGCCTAAAGGTGTTTGTTTAAATGTAAATCTTCCTAAACTTAAGTTCGACGAAATTAATGGCGTTAAAATTTGCCGACAAGCTAAAGCTAATTGGGTAGAAGAATTTGATGAACGCCACGATCCTTACGGCAGAAGTTACTATTGGCTCACCGGAAAATTTGTAAATTTTGAGCCTGAAGCGCGCGATACCGACGAATGGGCTCTTGCAAACGGATACGTGTCTGTTGTACCAATTATGCACGATCTTACGGCGCACCAATACATCAATCACTTTAAAAATATTTTATAAAATGCATGATAAAATTAATACAAAACTTGTAGGATTTATTGTTGGGGCAATATTTCCGGCTTTTTGTTTTTTATGTTACTGGCTTTTATTTTACAGTCAAATACATTTTCCGGTAAGGTTTATAAAATATTTACGCGCAGGCGATATGTTGCAAGAAGTTGCCATTATCTGTGTTGTTGCAAACCTTGGTGTGTTTTATCTATTACTTAATAAAAAACTGTTTGATATGGGAAAAGGGCTTATGTATGCTACCTTTCTCTACGTAGGGCTTGTGTTATATATCTCGTTGTTAGCGTAAATGAAGTATTACATCATATCGGGCGAACCGTCGGGCGATCTTCATGCTTCTAATATGATGAAGGAATTAGTGTTACTCAACACTTCAATTCAATTCCGATTTTGGGGTGGCGATTTAATGACAGAAGTAGCGAAACGGAAACCCGTAAAACACATTAAGGAGCTCGCTTTTATGGGTTTTGTGGAAGTTGCTAAAAACCTTAAAACCATTTTACAGAATATAAAATTTTGTAAAGCCGATATTTTAAATTACAAGCCGGATGTTTTAATATTGGTTGATTATCCGGGATTTAATTTGCGTATTGCTGATTGGGCAAAACAAAATAACATTAAAGTACTTTATTATATTTCGCCAACCATTTGGGCTTGGAAAGAAAACCGCGTAGAAATTGTAAAACGCGCTTGCGAAAAAATGTTTGTGATATTGCCTTTTGAAGTTGAAGTGTATAAAAAACATGGTTATACCGCCAATTATGTTGGGCATCCGCTGCTTGATGCGATTGAACAGGAAAAAGGAACCTTGCCAGATAAAGAAATTTTTATTAGCAAAAATAATTTAGATACAAGGCCTATAATTGCTGTGTTGCCTGGTAGTCGCAAACAGGAAATTGAACGCATGTTTTCTATTATGCTTGATGTTGTGTATGATTTTAAAGAGTACCAGTTTGTAATTGCTGGAACAACCAATTTACCCGCCGAAGCTTATAAAATGGCGCTCGATAAAAACCTAAAAGTTGTAACT
Source organism: Bacteroidota bacterium (assembly GCA_043737035.1). Taxonomy (GTDB): domain Bacteria; phylum Bacteroidota; class Bacteroidia; order B-17B0; family Aurantibacillaceae; genus UBA4416. Next base: position 12,509 of record JAYTBK010000018.1, read on the forward strand.
AATCAAACTTACGCGCTCATGCACAATGCTTACGCGGGAATTATAAAATCGGGCACTTCTACGTTGGAAAGCGCCTTGTTTCGCTTGCCACAGGTTGTTTGTTATAAAGGTGGGACGGTATCGTACAGCATTGCAAAAATGGTAGTTGGAGGACGGGTAAAATACATTTCATTACCCAATTTAATTTTAGATAAACCTGTTGTAAAAGAGTTGGTACAAAACGATCTAACAGTAAATAATTTACGGGAAGAGCTTACTAAAATATTAAAAGAAGAGTACAGAAAACCGATGCTCGACGAATACGATAAGCTTATTAAATTGCTTGGTAACAGTGGGGCTTCAAAAAAAGTGGCCCGCCTAATTTATGATCACCTAAATGACAAAAAATAATTTTTTATTGCTAATAATTTGCCTGCTGGTTTATTCACTGGATACAGCTTTAGCGAAAAAAACATGCGGTTCAAAATCTGGAAATTTTAATAGCTATTTTAAAGATAGAAGGTATTTGTCCGATGAGGTCATCACAATAAAAATATTTTCTCAAA
>JAYTBK010000019.1:0-2220 GCA_043737035.1 Bacteroidota bacterium
TTAAAATAGTAAAGTGCAAGTCCAATAATTATATGGGTTTCTTCAGCCACAAAAAAATCAAATTGTTTATCAACACCAAAACCCCACTCTCTCATTTCCGAAATCGTTACTTCAACTTCGGTTGGGGCGCTTTCAAATACAGCTAATTCTTTAACCAAAAGTAAAGCTGCTTCTACGTCGTGTTCTGTTCCTTTACGGATGTTCAAGTTCATGGTTGTTTCCATTTGAATACAATTCTTTTAATATTACTTTTTGTAAAATACGTTTTATCATGAGCTGAGCAATAATTTGTTGTGGCGATAAATGGCTTTGCTTTCCACTGGCTTGCTTTATCTGATGCTTAGTGAGATCTATCTGGTACAATAAATTTTTTAAAGTGTTTTCGTTTTCAATTTTTAATATGGATAAATGAAATGAAGTTTCGAGTTCAGACAAATTCGAACTTTCTAAGCAGGGAATATTTTCAAATGCACCAGCGAGTTCAAAATCTTTAATGGTTTGAAGTTTAAATTTTTCAAAACGGTCATGTATTTGAAATATTAAATCCGAGGCCATTTTTCAAGTAAAAGGCGTTTTATAACTGTTTTATAAACAAGGTGCGCTTCTAAAATTTCTGTAACGTCCTGCTTGCTTACTCCCACGTAAAAAGTCCCTTCCGGATAAATGGCTATAGTTGGCCCAAGATCACAAATACCTAAACAACCGCTTTTATTAGCGCGAACTTTTAATGCAACATTTAAATTTTTAATTTGTTTTTTAAATTCACCAACCAGTTCCAGTCCGTAAATTTCACCGCAGCTTAATTTACCTCGGTCTGCTCTTTGGTTAGTGCACACAAAAATATGAATGTCAAATATGGGTTTCATGCTTTTAACTTTAAACAAAGTTATCTTTAATTTGTAATTAAAGAAACACCGACATCATGGCTAAAATACTGATAACCGGCGGTACAGGATTAATAGGAAAAGCGCTTTCTGAAAAATTGATAAATGCGGGACACACGGTTCGCATTTTATCACGTACGCCAAAACAACACAAAAATAAGGAAGCCTTTTTTTGGGATGTTGAAAATAAAAAAATAGATGAATCTGCATTCGATGGCATCGAACACATTGTGCATTTAGCTGGGGAAGGCGTTGCCAGTAAGCGATGGACAATTAAACGTAAAAAAGAAATTGTTGATTCGAGAATTAACAGCATGCAATTTATTTTGGAAATAATTCGCAAAAAAAATCTTCACTTAAAATCTTTTGTGGGAGCAAGTGCGGTAGGCATTTACGGGATGAAAACATCAGAAAAAATATTTACAGAAACCGATAAAGGAGCTCACGATTTTTTGTCGCACACATGCACATTATGGGAAAATTCATACAACGAGATTCCCAAATTTTCAGATAAAATGAGCGTTATTCGAATCGGCGTGGTGCTCAGTAAAAACGGAGGTGCTTTAGAAAGATTGTTGCCCTTATTTAAACTTGGCTTAGGCTCAGCCGTTGGCAGCGGAAAACAATATATGCCGTGGATACATATCGACGATTTGGTGAATGTGTTTTACAACGCGCTATTTAGCCAATCCGTTTCCGGAACTTATAACGCAGTAGCGCCTCAGCACGTAACCAGTAAACAATTTTCTGCGCAGCTCGCAACAGTTTTAAGTAAACCATTTTTTCTTCCAAACGTTCCTGTGTTCGCGCTTAAATTAGTTTTTGGGGAAATGGCGAATGTTTTGTTGGAAGGATCCCGGGTAAGTTCCCAAAAATTAGAAGCTACAGGATTCTTATTTAAATATCCTGATTTGTTTACTGCCTTAAAAAATGTTGACGCATAAAAACGCATATTATTTACAATTTACAAAGACAATATTTTTGTAAAATAAGTGTTATATTAGCCTTAGTTAACAGTAAATACTTATGTGTGGAATAGTTGGATATATTGGAAACCGCGAGGCATTTCCGATTTTAATTAAAGGTTTACAACGTTTAGAATACCGTGGTTATGATAGCGCCGGTATTGCACTTATATCTCCAGAGGGGAATTTAAATGTATATAAAAAAAAAGGCAAAGTATCTGATTTATTAGAGTTTTCGAAAGGAAAAAATATATCAGGTAATATCGGTATCGGCCATACGCGATGGGCAACTCACGGCGAACCAAATGATGTAAATTCGCATCCACATTATTCCCAATCAAAAGAACTGGTTATTATTCACAACGGAATAA
>JAYTBK010000020.1:0-13051 GCA_043737035.1 Bacteroidota bacterium
TTGTTGGCCGTATTATCAAAAGTTCCATAAACATGAATGGTTGAACCCGATACAATTTTTACAGGATGTAGGAACGTGTAATAATATTGCCATCTGAAATCCCATTTTTTTATTTTAATGAGTGGTATCGTGTCGCCCGTTTTATTTATCGCAAAAGCCCAAAACGATTTTCCTAGTAGGTGCATATGTGGATTTATAGATAGTATAGATATATTGGCATCCAAGGTTGCTTTAGTATGAAATGTTTGAATTTTATTTGGTAAAATAATAAGTTCAGGTTCTATTTCAGAAGCGCCAAATGTGCCCATTTGGGTTTCAAAAACAGGCCGCAAAGGTCGTGTACCGAAGTACACGTTAACGTAAGAACTATCCTTAACATCGGCTGCTGAAGGGCCGTAATGGATGTTTTTAAGTAACACAGCCGAAGTCTTATTTATCCTGAATCCACCAATACCATTTGGGTAAACCGCGGGCGTAAACCCGGGTAAATAATATACCGTATTTGGTGTGAGCACGGGAAACGTTGCATCATCATTTAAAATATTCATTTTTTTATAAAGCTCATTGTAGTCTTTAAATTCGTCGGAGGCATAACTCAAACCGTTATACACATTCTCCTTTTTACCTAGTACGTAATTTATTAAATGGCCATTAACATGATGAGCTAATTTGCGTTGCGCGGGAACAAACTCAAAAAATTTCACAAACGTATCTTTAGGTAAATTGATCGGAAGTTTTACAACAAAAAAATGATCGGTTCCATTTCCCTTAATCTTTATTGCCTCTTTAAATGAAATAACAGCATCAGGTTTACGTGCCACCGAACTACCATAAAACACTTTTGGAGAGGTTATTTTAGAACTATCGCCGTGCTTTGCACCATTTTCTACCCACGTTTTTATTAGTTCAATATCACTGTCGGATAAAATACGCTCCCCTACGAAATGTGTATACGTTACGTCGGCCGGCCACGGTGGCATGTAACGGGTTTGTGTAACAAATTTTATTTTATTGGCATTTTTTTTAATCTGCTGGTAATTGCTAAGTTCAAAAGGGCCACTTCCTTCCGCGTGGTGACAGGGTGTGCAATTTTTATAAATAATAGGAGCAACATCGATAAAAGTTGGCTTATCGATTTTAGCTGTTTGCGTGGCATTGTTGGGACTTTCTCGGCAAGAAGAAATAAACAGGATTACTATAAAAAATGCACTTCGCGTGTTCCAATAACCGGAATCAAAAAATTTAAAACTTAGAATTGAATTCCTACTCCTGTACATAAACTCTTTTTACGCGAGATGAAATTCCGGTAAGCACTTCGTACGGAATTGTTTCCATCGCTTTTGATAAATTCATCAATTGTTGAAAGGTTTCAAACACCACTACTTCGTCACCTTCTTTACAATCTACCTCTGTAATATCAACCATACACATATCCATACAAATGTTTCCTACAGTTTTACAAGCCTTAGAATTTATATAAACCGTAAAATTTCCGCTTCCTGTTTTTCGGTTAAGGCCATCGGCATAACCAACCGGTATCGTCGCAATTATCATGTCGCGTGTTACAATACCATTGCGGCTATAACCAACCGTTTCACCTTTTACTACTTTTTTAATTTGGGATATGCGCGTTTTAAGTTTGCTAATATTTTTTAGGTTCTGTTTTTCAAAATCGTTAAATCCAATTCCGTACATACCAATGCCCAATCTCACCATGTTATAATGTGCATCTTTAAACCGAGTAATTGCTCCCGAATTACAAATATGTTTTATAAACGTATAACCAATTTCTTTTTCGATCACAGCTGTCATTTTTTCAAATAACATAATTTGCCCGTTTGTGAACTCATCAAAATTTTGATCGTTGCTGGCCGCTAAATGAGAAAATACGCTTTGTATTTTTATGAGAGGTTCGCTTTTTATCGTTGCGATTAAACGGGGCAAATCACCTTCGTCGAAACCAAGACGGTGCATTCCAGTATCAAGTTTTATATGCACAGGATATACTTCCGTAAGCGCCCTGGCTCGCAAAACTTCAATAAAATCGTTGATGACCTTAAATGAAAAAAGTTCGGGTTCAAGTTTAAAATCGATGATATCATCGTAAGCTGCTTCTTCGGGGTTCATCACCATTACAGGCAAATGAATTCCTGCCGCGCGAAGTTCAACTCCTTCGTCGGCGTAAGCAACTGCCAAATAATTTACATGCTGGTGCTGTAGTGTAAACGCTATTTCGGAGCTTCCACTACCATAGCCCGTAGCTTTAACCATGCACATTACCATGGTATCTTCTTTAATTTGGGCACGGTAAAAGTTTAAATTATGTACAAGATAATTTAGGTTTATTTCTAAAACAGTATCGTGGCTTTTCTGTTGTAGCAATCTTCCTATAGCCTCAAAGCCAAAACTTCGCGCGCCTTTTAAAAGTATGATTGAATTATAAAAATGGAGATTTGAATTGTTCCTTAATTCTTTGACAAAAGCTGTTGTGTTTTCGTAAAAAAAAGAAGTTTGTGAAAACAGTTGTCGTTGAGTTGAAATAGCTTTTCCAACTCCAACGAAAATATCAATATTAAAATGATTCAAAAGCGCGGCAACCTTAGTATATAATTCGGAAGCCGATTTTCCGCTTTGTTCAATGTCTGATAAAACAACTATTTTTTTCCCTCCACGGTGTTGATGCGCCAAATGGTGCAACGCTATTTCTAACGAATTAATATCGGAATTGTAACAGTCGTTAATGAGCACACAATTATTTACGCCTTGCTTTAATTCTAAACGCATAGCTACAGGCTGCAACTGCCATATTGATTCTTTAATTTCTTCCGCACTTATATTTAAGTATAAAAGCGTTGCCCAACATGTAATGGCATTATCAATACTCGCATTATCGGTAAATGGAATTTCTATTGAAATTGTTTTATTTTTAAATGTGCCCTCAATTTTAGTGTGGTTTGTGCCAATTGTTTTTTTTAGTATTTGAAGGTTTGCATTCCTTGCATCGGAAATTATAAAAGCTGTGGAAGGCAAAGATTTTTTAACAGAATCGGGCACCGATTGCGCGTTGATAATTACCTGATCGCAGTGAGAAAACAGCTTCAGTTTTTCGAATAATTTTTTTTCTGGGCCATTAAATCCTTCGTCGTGCGCTGTACCTAAAAATGTAAACACGCCGATGGTAGGTCTGATTATTTTTTCGAGATTTGTCATCTCACCTTCTCGTGAAATTCCGCACTCAAACAAAGCAAGTGTATGGCTCTTGTTCATTTGCCAAGCCGACAATGGAACTCCAATTTGCGAATTAAAACTTTTTGGGCTCCTTACTATATTATATTTAGTTTTTAATAATTGGTACAACCATTCTTTTACTATCGTTTTTCCGTTGCTTCCGGTTATTGCAATTACCGGAATTTCAAATTTACCGCGATGATATGCTGCTAGTGTTTGGAGCGCAGCTTGGGGATCATTAACAACTAAAAAATTAATACCGTTAATAACCTCACAATTTTTTGGAATGTATTTTACCACAAAATTCTTTACACCTTGCTGGATGAGTTTATATATATATTGATGCGCATTATTTCGATCCGAATTTAGTGCGAAAAATAAAGTTGTTTTGGGTTCGGTAAGTTGGCGGCTATCGGTAAGCAATACCGCAATTTCATTCGAGTTGTTTTTTAAACCAAATAATTTGGCTCCTATGATGGATGCGACAAGTGAAGTTGTATACAAAACAAAAGTGGTTTATACAAAATAAACCACTTTTAGATGAATTCCCTAATTTAAAGGAAAAAAACGGTTACGAGTTAACCAACAATTTAAAACCTTTTCCGTGTATATTGACTATTTCCACTTTAGAATCTTCTTTAAGATACTTACGAAGCTTTGCAATATAAACGTCCATGCTACGACCGTTAAAATAATTGTCATCGTGCCAAATGGTTTTTAGCGCGAAATTTCTGTCCAAAACTTCGTTTTTATGTACGCAAAGTAAACGCATTAACTGACTTTCTTTAGTTGTTAGTTTTTGATCGATACCATTTCGGCCAAGTGCCTGAGTTTCTGAATTAAAAGTATAGCCTCCAATTGTAAAATTTACATCTTCTGAATTGTATACCCTTTGCTTATTACTTCTGCGAAGAACTGCATTAACGCGTGCCATTAATTCTTCCATGCTAAATGGCTTCGTAATATAATCATCTGCTCCGGAGTTGAAACCTTCAATCGTATCTTCTTTCATACTTTTGGCGGTTAAAAAAATAATAGGAACATTTTTATCGGTAATACGAATTTCTTTTGCAAGTGTAAGGCCATCTTTAACCGGCATCATCACATCTAGCAATAATAGATCATATTCTTGTTTACAAAAAGCATCAAAACCTTTTTTACCATCGGTTGCGAGTTTTGTTTCAAATCCTTTAGCTTCTAGATATTCTTGTAACAACGAGCCCAAATTTGGATCATCTTCAACTAACAACACCTGCGTTTTAACGTTTTCCATAATAATATTCTTAATTTATATTAATATACGATTTTAAAGGGCAAAAGGATTTTAAAAATACTACCTTTTCCAAGTTCACTCTCTACATGAATTGTGCCATTATGCTTTTCTACAACAGCTTTTACGTAACTCAGCCCCAAGCCAAACCCTTTTACATTGTGCACGTTACCGGTTGGTACGCGATAAAACTTATCAAAAATTTTGCGTATATTATCCTTAGAAATTCCAATTCCGTTATCTTTTATAGTGATCTCAATTTTATCGTTTAATGAGCGGGTGGAAATATTAATGTTCGGCGAATCTTTTGTGTATTTAATAGCATTATCAATTAAATTAAAAATAATATTTGTAACATGTACTTTATCGCCCTCTATCTTAATATTTACAGCATTTGGATTATTTGAAATTGTACCATTTTTTTGGTCTACGAGTAATTGGGTATTTACTATTACCTGATTAATAATATCGTGTATATCCAACTGCACTACTTTTAATTTAAACTCACCCTTATCCAAAATAGAAGTTTGTAATATACTTTCAACTAAAATACTAAGCCGCTTATTTTCGTCGGTTATCATTTTAATAAACCGGTGTTGCTTTTCGGGCGTTTTAGAAACGGTACTATCGTTAAGCATTTCCGAAGCGAGTGCAATTGTACTAATTGGTGTTTTAAACTCATGCGTCATATTACTTATAAAATCATTTTTAATGAGCGATAATTTTTTTTGTCGTGATATAGTAGCAATGGTGTAATAGAATGCAAAAATTAAAATGGAAATCACGATGCCAGACACTGAAAGCATTGCCCACATGGTGTTTAAAAGATAATTTGTTTCGTCGGGAAAACTCAAACTTAAATACTGCGGCGTTACATAAACGTTACTGGGTGATAAATTTATTTTGTAAAAACATCCGGTAGAATCGCAATCTTTTTGTGCGTCGCGGTAATTTCCTCCCGAATTTGAATTTGCTAACCGACTGGAAATCGAATAAACAAATTTTGTATTTATGCCTGCCGATTTTAATTCCTGATGCAACACCGTATCGAGCATCAGCGAATCAACTTTGGGTTTATAATCTTTATATAAATTAATGCTTATGAGTTCATCATACAAATCATTTACAACTTCGGTACCCGCTTTTAGTAGCTCGTCGCGCAATGATTGTTCATTGTTTTTTGCAGGCGGATAAGAGCTGAGCAATTCTTTTGGAAATAAGTTATCCTGAAATTTTACTGAGTCGCCAATAAAATCTTTTTGCGACATTTTACTGGTTATAACGCCCGATGAATCGGTACTTAACTCTTCAAAAATACGCAATTGCACATCGTTGCCCGATGGATTTTTAAGTGTAACTAAACCGGGTTTTGTAATGCGAACACCTTGCTTGCGAAGTTTAATTTTTTTAGCGATTTTATTTGCTGTGGCAATTTTTTCGAGTTTATACGACGTTGATTTTAACGCTTCCATTACTGTGTGATCAAATTCTTCTTTTTTTAATTTGATGGAGCTTCTTATCCAATAAACCTGTATCGCTATTAATGCTACCAAAGCCAAACCTACTAACACTGAAATGATCCCGAGGTTATGCTTATTCATAATAAAACAAATGTAGCAAAGTATGACTGTACGTTTAGAAAGGGTTAACTTTTTTTAACTGCGTCTAAATTTTGTTTTGATAGTTTAAGCCTTTTCTTTCTCTTTACCTATAAAGCTTTCGAGCACTGTGCTTACCAAAGATAAAATAAGGCTAAACCACAGCGCTGTAAAAAAACCATCAACATAAAAACCATCAACCAGTTTGTGCGCAAGTAAAATGATGATGGCATTTATTACTAACAAAAACAGGCCAAGGGTAAAAACAGTTACTGGCATTGATACGATAGTTAAAATTGGTTTTACAATTGAATTTAAAAAAGCTAATACAGTGGCTACTAAAAAAGCAGTAGAAAATGTGTTTAGTTGCGCGTACGAAGTATTTACATACTGATTGTTGCCAATAGTGACCCCATTTAAAAAATATGCGGTTATTAAAACGGCTATCGCGGAGATGATAAGTTTAATAAAAAAATTCATGAAAAGAAATTTATTACTTTGTTACGATAATTAAACTTTTGAAAAACAAAAACCCGAAGTTTTAGCTCCGGGTTTTACAATAAAATTTATAATTAAAAATCGTATTTGCCGCGATGATCTTCAATATTGGCTTTTTCTTTAAGCGCATCGTACATTTCGTAATCAACGCGCCCGCCCGATGTTTGCTCCATTTCTTTTTGTTTTCCTTTAAAATCTTTTGGCAGCAAACCGTTGTTTACCGACTCAACACTAACAATAAAAACACCACTGTTTCCTTTTATTGCTTTGCTTACCGAAGCAGTTTTCATTGCTGTTGCAGTACCAACAAGGGCGTCTTCGCGTCCAATTGCAGCAACATTAAATGATGAAAATGTTAGTTTTTCGGCTTTTTCCGGAACCAACCCCATTTTAGATGCAATATCATTAATAGATTTTGAAGCACCTGCTTTTGTCTTAAATTCTGCAATAAACTGATCGGCTTTTTTATCACGGATAGCTTTAAGAGTTACATCATCTTTTACATCATCTAAAGAAGCAATTCCTTTTTCATTTACGGCTACAAGGTTTGCTACAACGTATTTATCTTTAAACTCAAATACCGGAGAAATATCACCTTTTTTTGCTTTATAAATCCAACGCACCAATTCCTTCGAGCCATCAAGCCCAGGTAAATTTTTATCACTTTCTTTTATGTTTTCCGCAATACGTTTGTTTAACTTATCTGTTTCTACGCTTTTATTAAACATTTCGGCTGTTTGATTTTTTCCACCAAAATCGGTAGCCATTTTATAATACTCCTGATTTGTTTCAGAGCTTGGCGCGATAAGTTTTGTAATTTGTGCTACGGTATAAGCATTATGCCTTGTTTTAGAAACGTTTAACACTTCAATAATATGATAGCCGAATTGTGTTGATACCACTGTAATATTACCGATTGTTCCTTCTAAACCTGCTTTTTTAAACGGTTCAACAAATCCTTTATTTTCATCGAACCAACCATAATCTCCGCCTTTTTCTATGGATCCCGCATCGTCGGAAATAGTTTTTACTAACGTATCGAACGTTACTTTCTTCTCTTTAATTAGAGTAAGCAAACTATCAGCAACGCGTTTTGCCACTACAGGTGTACGTTGTTGTTGGGTTTTAGGATTTTGCAAGCCAATTAAAATGTGGCGTACTTTTGCCGAATCGGCTATTGAGCGTACATCGGTTAATTTATAAACCTTAATAAAAGTTCCTTCTGTGTAAGGACCGTAAACTGTTCCTTTTGGTGCAGCGTAAACCGAAGAATCACTAATGATCATATTTTTTTTATTGTATGATGAAATCATCACTTGTCCGCCTTCTGTTTCCTGAGCAATGTAAGATGAATCTTCTTTTGAGGTGCGTGTTTTAAATTCATCAACTACACGCGTCGCATCTTTTTGAATGGATTCGTAATCGGCTTTTGAAGGTAAAACATCGTAAGAAATATATTCGATTTTGCGGGTTGTTTCGGTTAGCTTATAATCGGATTTATGTTTGTTATAATAATTATTTATTTCTTCATCGGTAACTTTTATTGCAGAGTCAGGAACGCTTGAGTAGGGTTTCATTACAAAATTTGCTGTTACTTGTTTTGTTTGTCCAATAAACGCGTCTTTAGCTTCGGCAGTAGTAATGTACATTCCTTTTCTAACCAATAAGTTATATTTTTCCGCCGTACGTAAATCTAAAATAGAGGTTTCGAGCTGCTTCCAAAATTTTTCTTGGTCAACGGTCATTTGTCCTACCCATTTATTTAATTTCCCCACATCTAATGAGCCATCGGGTGTTGAAAAGCCCTCGTAAATTTTACCGGTTTGCTGGTCGGTAAGTTGTTGTACAACATATTGGTGTGGATGTACTAACATTAAATCGGCAAGTTCTTCATCCGATACGGTGATGCCTAATTTTTTATATTGTGTTTTAATAACTCGCTCGTTAATCATTTGATTCCAAATCTGATCTACAATTTGCTCCTTTGTTTTTTCATCAATTGGTGCATTTGGGTTAGATTGCTGAATTTGCATGATTTGCTCGTTAACGCGTGTGTTAAAAACAGTGTAATCAATTTTATCATCGCCAATTTTACCAACAAGGGTATCGTTTCCGCCGAAAAGCGCTCCGCCCGAACCAAGTAAACTTTCTAACACAAAAATTACCAGCGCTAAGCCTATAATACCGACCAACAAACCTGTTTTACTACGAATTTTTTCTAAAACACTCATTTTCTATTAATTATTTAAGGAATGCAAAGATAAAATTAATGCTGAATAACGAAAAAATTAATCTAAAATAATTTGAGATGCGATGCTTTGGGCTTGCAGCCTGATTTCCGGCACGGCGGTACTTTCCCACAACATACCTTTTAAAGGCGGCCCTAGAGTATAGATGTTGGCACTTACTAAACCACTTCGTGTTGCTACAATGCCATATTTTAAAGGGTGCGGAACAATTAGGTGATCTTTGATTAATTGTTGTATGAGCGGCGAGTTAACGTTGTTGAAATCGCTTTCGGGGCCCGTGCAGTTTAAAATAATATCGGAAATGATAGTTTTTTTTTCGCCGGCATGAGTATAGGAAATATGCAAGGAATTATTTTTTTCTTCGACATTAAAAATGCGTCCTGTTATAACAGAAAGTTTTTTTTGGGAAATAAGTTGGCTAATAATCTCCATACTTTGTTTAGGCGCGCGATGCCTTGCTACACCCCATTTATGCCTGAGGTGGCGTAAAAACATTTTTTTATCGCCGATGGAAAAATTCATCCAAAGCAATTGAAGATGTGGCCTTAAACCATCAATAACAGGATGAACAGGAAGGTTGTTTTTTAAAGCTGACTTTAGCTTTTGATTAATAAGTTTATACAATTCTTGTAACGAGTAGCTTTTTTCGGCATCTAAAAAATCTATCGTCAATTTTGATGATATTTCATCGTGAGCCTGCGGTAAGTATCCGTGTGGAGAAATGATGTTAATATGTCCTTTAAAGTTATGTGTTTGGAGACTCAAAACCATATCTATCATGGTTAAACCGGCGCCTAATATGGTAATTACGTTTTTACTTAGTGCGGCTTTTAAGGCTTCTTGGCGGAAAGAATATCTAAAATAATTTTTGTTTGACGTGAAATCCTCCGAATGTGAACGTGGATGTGAAGGCAAAAAATTACCGGTTGCTAATACTATTTTGTTAACCGTATAATTAGCACCGCATTTAACTACAAATAAATTATCGGTTGTTTTAATCTCAGTTACGTATCCCGTAATCAGCACAATATTAATTTTAGTGTTACCATGCCTCAAATAGTTAAATATATGTTGTACATATTGAGCGTACAAGAACCTAGGAACAAAATCATTTTCCGTATAATGTTTGCCGGAATTTTTTAACCAGTTGGTAAAATGTGCCGGCTCATCCGCAAACGCCGACATGTTAGCAGCGCGTACATTTAATAGGTGGCATTTTTGGTTTGTAGCATAAGCGAAGCCTTTAAAAAAAAGTCCTTCGGCATCAAACCAAAATATATCGGTAGCATTATTAGCAATTTTTAAAATATTAATTAGCGTAAGCGTCCCGCTTATTCCACCACCAATTACACCAACAACTTTTTTCATAGTCGCTCACCGGGCCGTGTGTTGTATTTTTGCTGATTTTTGCGTTGGTACCTTCGCAGCAAATACATGATGGATGCGATAATAAAAATAAACACAAAATACAATGCACTATCGGCATCTTTAATTATTAAAAAATAAACGGATACTAACGCACAGCCCAGCGCCGTTAAAAGCCAAACAATTTCCAGTATTCTAAAAAATTTATTCATGCGTGTTTAAAATTATTACTACAATTCTTTTTCTTCGATTCTAATAGTTCCGGTAATTTCTAAAATTTCGTACTGTGTAAAATCCTGATTGGATTTTAGTCCTTTACCCATAATAATTTCTTTAGCTGTAGTTATTTTTACAAACGCATCCGATGTAATTTGTTTTGTATTTTCATCCCATACTAAATGTTCAGTGTTTAGTTTTTCGCCGGTTGAGTTTACTACTTCAACATTATAACGCGCTTCCATGCGTCTACTGGTTTCGTAACGTATACCGTAGTTGGCTTTTAAAGTTGAACTTTCTTTTCCTTTTTCATTAAAAAAAACAACAAATAAACCTTTCGGCATAATAGTCATTGGTTCTTTAATTCCTTTATCATACATGAGCATTTGTGGTGCTTCAAGTCTTATTTTCAGGATGGTAGAATCGGTGTAAAGCATGGTAATATCTTTACCGGTTTGCGAGGGCATGATGTTTTTTTTACCGATAGCCATTACTTCATCGCGATTTGTTTCGCATGAAGCGAACATTACGAGAAAAAATATCGGGCAAAGAAAAATAAAACCATTTTTTTGGCACATGGCTAAAATTTTAATCGTATTTAAAACGTTTGAACCAACGGTTATTAAATGTAAACCCTAAAATAATACGCACATATTCTTCCTGCAAAAGGTTATTAGATAACGTACCTAATTTGCCGTATTGGGCCGTAATGTTTACCACCGCCAAATCATCCGAACGGCCAATGCCAACAGGTAAACCCAGGCCGGCTGTTACAGCGTAACTAGGTATTCCTGTATTTTTTAAATTAAGGTAACCGGTGTTATAAAAAGCGCCAATGCGGTATTGAACCCGTTTGTAATAGTTATTATAAGCTAAACGGTTTGGTGTGTAATTTAAACCTGCAGATACTCTAACACTGTTTGAAAAGTTGCTACTACTTTCGCCGAAATATTTATAACCTTTCCAATTGGTTGTAGCCGCGTCAAATAAAACAGTTAATCGTTCTCCTTTTTTTAACGATAACCCAAACCCAACTTCTAATGGAAGCATTATTGTGCCTTTCACATTTTGTGAATTGATGATCGTATCTTTCGCAACCTCAACACCTCCCCCATCCAACGAATAGTTGTATATAACAGTAGTTTGTTTGGCTTGTATGCCTGATGGTATTCCGGCGAAAGCGCCGAAACCAATTTTAATTTTTTCTTTTAAAATTCGTTTGTGTCCTTGTTTTAGTGTGTCTTTTCCGTGGTAGTTAACCGAATCGATTGCAAAGTGGGTTTGCAACCCGGTAGTAAAAATAAAATCGTTTACCTGAATAGAGCGCTGCCTTTTTGAATTAAAATAGGTGATAGAACCCGGATAAACTAAATTTGTAGTTTGATTAATGTTTCCAAATAAATAACTTCCGCTCAAACCTATCGAAAGCTCTGATATTAATTGTTTGGCTATTTTAATGCGTGCATATTTCTTAACTCTCCCATATTTTATCAGAGTATCATGCAAATCGGATTGATAAAATTTTAATTCTTGTCGCCGGAAAGGCTTAAGGCCGGTTGCTAAAAAAGCTTTATTTAATCCGCCCTCGCCCCTGAACTCATAATTAATATTCCCCACATTACTAATTTCGGCGGTGGAATTAATTTTATAACCAACCGTTGTGTACGGCATAATACCAAATGCTGCGCCACCTATTCGCTTAAGCGGGAAGCCAAGCGAGCCGTAAGAAAAGTTGAGATTTTTTTTATTTAAACTGGTTGTATTATTTGAAATCCGCGTAAACTGCGCCTGGCCGCCAAGTTCGAGCGTTGTAAACCGCAGGCCTGACAGCCCTGCAGGATTAGCAATATTTATAAAAACCGGAGTTGTTGTGGTATCGTGGTGATATGCAATAAACGAACCACCCATTGCACTTTGAGTTGCAAATGTTGGAAGATTCAATTCGCCTAAACCGTAACGAGAATAAGGGCTTGAAGTAAGGATTTGAGCGTTTGCTATGTTTACAATGCAAAACAATGCGGCAAATAATAATAAAGTTTTTAAGAGAAATATTTTGTTCACTACAACGTGCTGTTTAGTATATGATTAAGCCCTGTTAAAACCAACTGCGGGTACACAAAGATGGTATTTTTTAAACGTTTTGCAAAGTAGGCGCTGTCGCCTCCAGTAATAACACAAATTAAATCAGGATATTGCATCTTGTATAAATTAATAATGCCATCGACTTCAGCAATAGAGCCATAAAGTACACCGCTTAATATAGAATTTTGTGTTGAATTACCAATTAGAGTTTC
This sequence comes from Bacteroidota bacterium, assembly GCA_043737035.1. Classification (GTDB taxonomy): domain Bacteria; phylum Bacteroidota; class Bacteroidia; order B-17B0; family Aurantibacillaceae; genus UBA4416. The sequence continues at coordinate 12,719 of JAYTBK010000020.1, forward strand.
ATAAGCCTCATCAAAATCAATTAACGGAAGTTTCCCTGTAAACGTGTTGAGAGCCTTAAAACGCATAACAAGCCCGGGCGAAATACCTCCGCCAAGAAATTGATTGCTGTTATTAATAAAATTATATTTGAGGCAAGTACCCGCATCAATAACTAATACATTGCACGATGGATGAAGAATAAAACCACCAACTGAAGCCGCAATCCGATCTGCACCCAAAGTATAGGAAGGATTGTAAAAGTTTATAAGTGGTACCGACATTTTTGCATTAAACAAAAACGCAGGTATTAACTCATTAAGTTGTTTACAGAAAATTTCGGAGCCATTTGCGAC
>JAYTBK010000021.1:0-2218 GCA_043737035.1 Bacteroidota bacterium
TTAATGCCGCACTTGCTGTAATCGCCCATTATTAACCCACAAAATTGCAAACCAGTATCGATGAATCTGTTTTTTTTGTAATTGAAGATTTTCACCTCGCCATAATTATTTTTTAAATTACTATTATTGGTATCGGCGCCTAAATTACACCATTCGCCAATTACACTATTACCCAAAAAACCGTCGTGCCCTTTATTGCTATAACCCATTACCACGGAATTACTTACTTCACCACCAATTTTACAATGCGGGCCGATTGTTGTGGCTCCATAAATTTTAGTCCCCATTTTAAGCGTTGCCTGTTCACCCAAACTAAAAGGCCCGCGTATGAGGCACCCCTCCATAATTTCGGCATTTTTACCAACGTAAACCGAACCGGTTTTTGTATTAATAATGGACGCTTCAACAACAGCTCCTTCCTCAATAAATATTAAATTTTCATCGCCGATAACTGTATTTGAAGTTGATAGTGATTGTAATTTTCGCCCATAGGTAAGCAATTCAAAATCCTGCTTTAGTGCTTGCTCATTTTTTGAGAAAATATCCCAAACATTTTTTACTGAAATATATTGGATATTTAACTCAGTTGCACGCGCAAGCTCTTTTTCCGCATCAAAACCTTTTACGTCATCTGATCGCACGGCCAAAAGATCGTTCCCATGTTTAATACTTTCGCCTGCTTTAAGGTTTTTAATATGGGAAATTAATGCTTTGTTGGGGCAAATCTTTGCATTAATTAAAATATTATCAGTGCTGATTTCAAGCTTATATTTTTTTTCTAAGTAAGGTTGGGTATGATAACTTGTTGGAGAATTTAACCAGCGCTCCCATTTTTCTTTTAATGTTAAAATCCCAATACGCAACTCGCATACGGGTTTGGTAAAAGTTAAAGGCAGTAAATCAAAGCGTGAATAATCATCAAACAATATGTAATTACACGTCATAAACAAAATCAGGGTTGTAGTTTTTTTGCTTCAACTATTTTAAATTCAGAACGGCGGTTCATGGCGTGTTCTTCTTCGGTACACTCAACACCGTTGTTACAACGATTAAGTAGTTTAGTTTCACCGTAACCAATAGCCCGCAAGCGTGTTTTATCAATGCCTTTGGCTATCATGTAATCAACTGCCGATTTAGCCCGTTTCTGTGATAAGGTTAAGTTATAGGCGTCGGAGCTTCGCGCGTCTGTATGTGAGCTTAGTTCAATATTAAGATTTAAGTTATTTTGGAGAATGGATATAACCTTATCCAAAATATTTTTTCCGGCATTATCAATTTTGAAATCATTGTAAGCGTAAAATAAGTTTTCGGTAATGGTAATTGCCTTATTTTGCTGATGGTTAAAAGTTAACACTTCGAGCCAAGGATCGTATACCGAAAAATCGCCCAACAACGTTTTATCCACATCCATTAAATTATAAGCAAATTTATTTTCGTTACGTACAATTTCGCGGTAAATCCTTCCGCGTGAATCGGCAAGGTAAATTTTTGTAACATTCGTAAAACGATTTTCAGAATCGTCAAAACTAAACAGGTAATTTTTATCGGCTGATAAATTTTTAAATTCAAATCCTCCGTTGGCATCGGTAATTAAATTTTGCAGCACAACATTTTTATCAAAAATAATAACCTTAGCGTTTGCAATGGCTTTTTTATTTTGATCGTACATAAACCCTTTCAGCGCCATTACTAAATCTTTATCCACCACCGTTAACGCTTCAATTGATGATTTATCAACGGCTAGTAAACGAAATTCATATTTATGATTGGTTTTATCACGCACAACTTTTACTTCTTTCCCGCCTTTGCTTGTAAGGATAATTTTAGTGCCTTCGGGCAAATCGTCTTCTTCTACACTTAATGTATAATTTTGGTCGAGCGGCAAATTCCTGAACGCGAAGGCACCAAATTCGCTCGTTTGGGTTTCTTGCACAACATCACCAAAATCATTTTTTATGGTAATTTTTTTATTCGCAACAGCTTTGGTGGGATTTTCGCCAAACACTATATTTCCTGCAATGTTCAATTCATCATCGTTATAAAGATCGGGTAAACTTTTCACATCAATCGGGAGATTTTTAAATACAAATTTGTTTTTTCCCTCCTTATGTGTCACACGCATAATGTTTTGGTTTTTATCGGCTAAAAAGTATCGCGATTTTTTTATAAATTGTATATCATCATCTGCCACTTGAGCCATATACGTTTTGTCGGCTTC
>JAYTBK010000022.1:0-5709 GCA_043737035.1 Bacteroidota bacterium
GGTTGAGTTTGCATATTTTTATGCTACGATGGGAACAAAAGTAACCGTAGTAGAATTTTTGCCGAATATTGTACCGGTTGAAGATGAAGAAGTATCAAAGCAATTGGAAAAATCGTTTAAAAAAGTTGGTATTGAAATCATGACGGAAGCATCGGTGGAAAGTGTTGATACCAAAGGTGACATAAGCAAGGTAAATATTAAAACAAAAAACGGCAACGTTACCATTGATGCTGAAATAGTTTTATCGGCAGTGGGTATACAAACAAACATTGACGGATTGGGTTTACAAGCGGTTGGCATTGCAACGGATAAAGGAAAAATACTGACAGATAAATTTTACGCAACAAACATACCGGGTTACTATGCCATTGGCGATTGCGTTGGTGGACAAGCATTGGCGCACGTTGCGAGCGCAGAAGGAATTACTTGTGTTGAAAAAATAGCTGGATTACATGTTGAGCCAATTGATTATAAAAATATACCGGGGTGCACGTATTGCCAGCCAGAAGTTGCATCGGTTGGTATGACAGAAAAACAAGCCAAAGAAGCAGGCTATACTTTAAAGGTTGGTAAATTTCCGTTTTCGGCATCAGGTAAAGCAAGTGCTTCGGGTGCAAAAGATGGTTTTATTAAATTAATATTTGATGCTAAGTACGGCGAAATATTAGGCGCGCACATGATTGGCGCTAACGTTACGGAAATGATTGCGGAAATAGTTGCCATACGCAAACTTGAAACTACAGGCCACGAATTAATTAAAACCATACATCCACACCCAACAATGAGTGAGGCTATTATGGAAGCAGCAGCAACCGCGTATGGCGAAGTAATTCACCTTTAATTTTTTTGAATAACTTTAAACGGGGAAATTTTATTTTTCAGAAACGTCATCTCAAAAGCAGATGACGTTTTTATTTTTGAGAGCGTAACGAACATACATTAAAACACATTTAGCTTAAATGAAAGTGGAAGCTTCTTTTAAAAACGTATTACTGGAACTACTTAAGCAACACAACATTTACTTTAGGGGCCATTCAATCCGAAAGAATATCGGAGAGAGATTGTTGTAATAAATATTCACCGTGGATATGCGTTGCCTGTTTTTCATACGGAAGAAACAGTAAAAAACATCTCAGCCTTTTTTGAAGATAAATACACCGATGGACGAAGGCTTATGGAGATAACGGATAAAGATGATCTTTGCGCAAAACAGGATGATCTTACAAAAGTTATTAAAGAATGGGTTAAATAAATTGAATAATTTTGTTCATACCGTTAAGTTATTGAGCTATGATATTTTATATACCAAGCATTAATCAATACTAGCGAAGGCTTTCAATAAAAGTTTTTTACTCTTACTCTAAAGTTTAATTAGTCGGCAATAATATTATCAACACAAAAAAAGCCGCGCAAAATGCGCGGCTCCAAAATGTTAACGCTTAAAATTAAGCGTTTGTTTTTTTACCCCAAATTTCAACATGGGCATGTTTTTCTTTGTAATTAGGAATGGTTTTATATTTTAAAACAACACTTTTCAAATTACGTTCGCCACCGTTTAAATCAATAATACGGCTTTCACCATTTTTTTTGATCAACGTTTTAATAGGGACCAATTGTGATTGACCACTTTCGTAAAACACCTCCATTTCAAAAAATTCAACTGGTGCATCTGTAACTTTTATCTGAACTTTTGCAAATCTATCTGCACCAGTTATCGTTACTTCATCACGGTCTTTAGAAAAATCGACTTTAGTTTCCGCGATCTTGTGCCAACCTGTTTTGTCATTTGTTACTACTACTGTTTTTTGGGCTTTTAATTGCGTTAAACTTCCGCCAATTAATAAAAGGGCAGCCATCATTAAATTTTTCATATAAATTGTTTTTAAATTGTTTCCCTCTTCATCAAAAATCAATGCCAGTAAGCCTATCGGCGTAAATACCGATTTTGGTAAAAGACTAAACACAACTCATAAAAAATACGAAAAAAGTGTGCAATCAATTCCCCAATAAGTAAACAATTTAGAACGCTTCTTCATCTATATCATTCCGGCGGATGATATCATTTTGTATTGGTTCATCATCGTCCCATTTTGTAGATTGTACTGTTTTAGTATTTGGTTGCGATAGGAACTCCGTATTTTGAATAATGCCAGAGCTGGAATTGCTTCCCGAATAAATATCCTGACCTTCGTTGTAATCCAGATCTGCAAATTTTGCAAACTGCCCTATAAATCTTAGTGGAACATCAACAATACTACCATGCCTGTTTTTCGCAATAATAATTTCAGCGCGCCCTTTTGTAGGTTGATTGTTTTCATCGAACTCAATTCCATAATATTCGGGTCGGTAAATAAACATAACCATATCAGCATCCTGCTCAATAGCTCCCGATTCCCTTAAATCGCTTAATTGCGGGCGTTTGCTGCCACCGGGACGGTTTTCTACCTGCCGGCTCAATTGCGATAAGGCAATAATGGGAATTTCTAATTCTTTGGCCAACGACTTTAATCCACGCGATATCATGGAAATTTCTTGCTCGCGGTTTCCTTTGCTATCCGGACCGCCACTCATCAACTGCAAATAATCAATAATGATCATCGAAATATTTTGCTGTTCTTTTAACCGACGTGCCTTTGCCCTTAATTCAAAAATTGAAAGCGCGGGCGTATCATCAATATATAAAGGTGCAACGGATAATTTTTTAATACGTTCGTTCAGTTGCACAAATTCGTGATTATCCAAATTTCCTTTTAAAATTTTATCCTGTGCAATTTCCGTTTCCGAAGATATCAATCGTTTTACGAGTTGTAACGATGACATCTCTAACGAAAATATAGCAACCGGTTTATTAAATTCAACTGCCGCGTTTTTGGCCATTGTAACTACAAACGCGGTTTTACCCATACCAGGCCTTGCTGCTAAAATCATTAAATCTGACTTTTGCCAACCGCCGGTAACCCGGTCTAATGCTGTAAACCCTGATGGTACACCTAGTAATCCGTCAGTTTGTCGCGATGCGGTTTCAATTTCGGTAATTGCCTGGGCTATCAGACTTGTCATACCTGCGTGCTGTTTTCGTACGTTACTATCGAGTATCTCAAAAATATGTTGCGTGGTTGCATCAAGCAGTTCAAAAACGTCGGTACTATCCTCATAAGCGGTTTTTATGGTTTCGGTGCTGATGCGGATTAGCTCGCGCTGCAAATATTTTTGTGCAACAATACGTGCGTGATATTCGATGTTTGCCGATGAAGCAATTCGGTTTGTGAGCGACGAAACATAAAATGAGCCACCAACAATTTCGAGTTCTCCCGATCGTTTCAGTTCCTGCGTTACCGTTAAAATATCTACTGGTTCGGATCGGTTAAATAGAGAGTATATCGCTTTAAAAATAATTCCGTTTTGTTCTTTGTAAAAACTTTCCGGCGACAGCACGTCAATGACTGTACTCAACGCATCTTTCTCCAGTAACATGGCACCTAAAACCGCTTCTTCGAGTTCGATAGCCTGTGGTTGAAGTTTTCCTATTTCATTAGTGTTTGCGGGAACATAAAGTTTTTTGCGGGTAGTATTTTTATTATCAAAGCTTTGCATAAAGTGAGTTGGGGAGGGCAAAAATGCTTATTCCTTTTCAATAATTGAAGGTAAGCGTTTTATCGCGAAAAATAATGTAAACATATCACCAACAACATAATTTTAATGTCCTGATAATCAAGTTAGCAATTGTTAGTAACCACCGTACGCGTTATTTTTTCGTTAAGAAATACGGCACAAAACTTATAAACATTGCATAACATAACGTTAACTTAAAAATGCACCCATTATTATTTCAATATCTTTATTCTATAATGTTTATAAAATTAAAATTTCAGACATTTTTTTGCATCGTTTGTTGCATATCTTTTTGTAACACGTTTCGTGCACAGGAAATGAGTGAAAAAGAATTTTTACGATTTTTTTACAGTCAGAGTTTGGCGGGGAAAGTTAACAGCTTTGATACCCTTGATAACCAACTAAAAACCGAATGTTACCCCCTAGTTAAAAATCAGCTCGAAGCCATCAAACTGAAAGCCCAAGCCGAAAATCAAACCGACATACTTGATAAGCTTTTAAAAATTGAAGGCGAAATGTATTTTCGTTCTAAAAATTATTCAAAAGCAGTTCCTCTGTTAACTGACTTGTTGGTAAAAAACAAAATAAAAACAGCCCTTGATAGTGCAAGTGTGCTATACTGTTTAAAGAACTCTTATGTAAATATCCATTCTTTAAAAAAAGCCGTTGATATACACCGGATTTTAATTGATATAAAACGCCGACACCCTGAATTTAACGCATGGCTTTTTCATCCAAAACTCAGCACGTTATATTACGAAATGAAATTATATAAGGAATGTTTAAAACAACAACTCTTGGAATTTGACGAGATGAAAAAATTACCGGCAATGCTTATCGGCTTTTACAATAACAGGGGTTTGTTTTGGCAAAAAAACGATAACGCCGATAGCGCCCTTTTTTGTTATAATAAAGCACGCGCCTTATTTGCCATAAACCACCCTGATAAACAAAAATTAAATGTTAATGATGAATTTATAATAGGGCTTATAGACGGCAACATCGGCCAAGTTTATATTTCGCAAAAAAATTATTTTAAAGCGATTCCACTTCTACAAAAAGACATTTATTGCAGCTGCCAGTCGGGTAATTATTTAAATGCGGCAGTTAGTGAAATAGAATTGGCAAAATGCTATTTAGCCCTTAATCAACCAGCAAAGTGTAAAAATTATTTAGACAGTGCCAACGCTCGCGTAGCAAACATTGATGACTATAAAACACGGCTTAGTATTTTAAAGCAGTATGCTTTGTATTATGAAAAAATTGGACTTCAGAGTTTATGTGTCAGTTTTTACAAGAAGCACGATTTGTATAAAGACAGCATTGAAGCCCGGGAAAATATGCGTGAATTGCTCTACGCACAAATTTCCAATCAAGTGGAGGAAAAAGAAAATTTTATTTTAGAAAACCAGAAAAAAATGAGAGAGCACACCGATGAAGTGAACCGTCAAAAAATCATTAAAAATATACTTTTTCTTGGCGGAATTTTTTTGATAGCAATTATTGTAATAATTTCATCGCAACTTAAAAAAAGTAACACACAGAAAAAATTGCTGGAGGTAAAAAATCTGGAAATAAAAAATAGTAACGATATCATTAATAAATCGTTGGTTGAAAAAGACCTTTTAATTAAAGAAGTTCACCATCGGGTAAAAAACAATCTTCAAATTATTTCGAGCCTTTTAAAACTGCAATCCGATAAAACCCATAACCCGGAAATATTAAATTCTTTAAAAGAAGCGCAAGACAGAATAAACTCAATGGCTTTATTGCACCAGTTGCTTTACCGAAATAATCAAATGACAACGCTATGGTTTAACGAATACCTTAGCAGGTTGGTTTTACAACTTAAACAAAGTTTTGCCTTGGTAAACAGTAACATTACTATTGAACAAAAATTTACCGAGCTCGAACTCGACCTAGATACCGCTATTCCACTTGGTTTGATAACTAACGAATTAATAAGTAACGCTTACAAACACGCTTTTACAAACAGTGCCGGTGTTGTAAGTATTGAGTTGGCGAAGCTGCACAAAAATACCTATGTCTTAAAAATAAGTGACAATGGTATTGGCCTTCCGTCGGATTTTAAAATTG
>JAYTBK010000023.1:0-13007 GCA_043737035.1 Bacteroidota bacterium
GAGAACGGAACCAATACCGGGAATTTTTTCGAGTGGTAAATTTTTTGTTTTAAAAACCTGTTCCGCACTTCCGCAATACGCAATTAAATTTTTCGCTAAAACATCGCCAATCCCATCAATTAAAGTGAGGGCAATTTGATATGTTAATTCAGTAGTATGCATTTGTATTTAAAAGGCAAAGCGTTATATTGTTGCACAAAAATAAACAGATAATGATAAAAACAGTTAAATATATTTTAACAGCTGTCTTTTTTTATTCCCATACGGTTTTTGGCCAAACGCCAGGCTACATTAAAGGTTTGGTTAAAGATAAAACTACTAACGAAGTTTTACCTGGCGTTATCATTATCGTAGATAAAATAAATGGAACAACAACGGATGCCAACGGAGCTTTTATATTAACGACAACTCAAGGAGAGCATACTGTTACCGCTGACTTAACAGGCTACTTAAAGTTTACACAATTCATTAATGTAAAAGCAGGCGATACATCGTTTTTACCGATTACAATTAGTGGTGATGTTTCAAACCTACTGCTCAATGAAGTTGTTGTATCGGCCGGGAAGTTTGAACAAAAATTATCGGATATAACCGTTAGCATGGAAGTAATTAAACCTGCGTTAATTGAAAATAAAAATACCACATCGTTAGATATCATTATGAACCAAATCCCTGGTGTAACGGTAGCCGATGGGCAAGCAAGCATACGCGGTGGAAGCGGTTTTAGTTACGGTGCCGGAAGCAGGGTTTTGTTATTGGTTGATGATATGCCTATGTTGAGTGCAGATGCCAATGATATTAAATGGAATTACCTGCCTTTAGAAAATCTTGAACAGATTGAAGTAATTAAAGGTGCTGCCTCGGCACTTTTTGGATCTTCCGCTTTAAACGGCGCTATTAATTTGCGCACGGCTTACGCCAAAGATAAACCCGTTACCAAAGTGAGTACGTTTTATGGAAGTTATGATGCGCCGCAACGAAGTTCATTAAAATGGTGGCGTGGATCATCGCAAACTCAAAAAGGGGTAAATTTTTCGCACGCACAAAAATTAGGAAATTTTGATTTGGTACTTGCCGGCCACGTTTACCGTGATGATGGCTATCGCTTTTTAGAAACAGAAGAACGCCAAAGGGTAAACGCGAATTTAAGATATAATTTTAAAGGGAAGTTGCAAGGGTTGGCAATTGGGCTAAATACAAATATGATGAAAACAAACGGCGGACTATTCTTCCTTTGGCAAAACGCCGACTCCGCTTATATTCCGCAAGGGCGTGATATACAAAAATATGATAATAAACGTTTTAATATTGATCCTTACATAACATACTTTTTTAACGGCGGTGCTAAAATAAGTTTGCGAACCCGTTACTTTTTAACTGATAACAAAAATAATAAAGGACAAGGTGCGCGTGCCGAATTATATTATTCGGAATTGCAGTTCCAAAAAAGATTTAAAAATAATTTTACACTTACCACGGGAGCAGTTTTAATGGAACAACTCGTTTTGGGTGATTCATTATATGGGAAACATACCGGAATTAATTACGCAGGTTATTTACAACTCGATAAAAAATTTGGCCGGCTAACAACGTCGTTGGGATTGCGTGGCGAATATTTTAAAATAGATACGGCTTATACGCGCGGGTACATTAGTCCTAAAATAAATAATCTTCCATTTCAGCCGGTTTTGCGTGCCGGATTAAATTATCAATTTTTTAATTTTACGTTTTTAAGGGCGTCGTTTGGCCAGGGCTATCGTTTTCCGAGCATCGCCGAAAAATATATTAGCACAACGGTAAGCGCTCTAAAAATATATCCAAATTATAATTTACAACCCGAACGCGGTTGGAGTGCCGAGTTTGCAGTTAAACAAGGTTTTGCTGTAGGCGGGTTTAAAGGATTTTTAGATGTTGCAGCTTTTTGGACCGAATACCAAAATAACGTGGAATTTATATTCGATATTTATGGTCCCCATACCGGTAATTTTGTAAATGATATACAATACGCGGGCTTTAAATCGCAAAATACCGGCCGTGCCCGGATAAACGGTATTGATATTTCTTTAAATGGCACCGGCAAAATAGGGTCTGTAAATATAACTCTGCTCACCGGTTACATGTACACTAACCCAACAAACCCCAATTATAATGCGTTAACTGATACGCTTGGGTTACCAGGATTAAAAGTGCTGAAGTATAGAAACAGACATTTATTTAAAAACGACATTCAACTGGATTATAAAAAGTTTTCGGTAGGGTTTAGTACTCGTTATTTTAGCTTTATGGAAAATGTAGACCGCCGTTTTGTACAAAGCATTTTGCACGAATACAACGATATTGCAAATGGAGTTAATTGGGATGAAATACCATCAACTTATATTTTACCGGGTTTAAAAGAATATCGCGAAAAACATAACAAAGGTACGTGGATGCACGACATCAGAATTTCGTATCAGGTATTAAAAATTTTAAAAGCCTCGTTTATAATTAATAATGTTTTTAATGCAGAGTATGCTGCTCGTCCAGGCGATATTCGTCCACCGCGCATGTTTGTTTGTCAGCTCGCATTAAAGGTTTAACGGTTTAGCATTTTTTTGCTTAAAGCGGATTTTAAATAGTAGTATATTTACGCTCAAAATATATACACAATGGATAATTTCAATTTCAATTCGAGGAACACAAACGTTAATAATTTACAGGGTGTTACTGCCGAAAGCACAAGATCATTATTTGCGTCGGTATTTACATGGATGTTTATTGCACTCGCGATTACTACGGTTTGTTCCCTGCTGTTTGCATATAATCCTTCGTTAGGTCAAATTTTATATAGCGAAGATGAAACCGGTAGAGTTCGCACTTCAATTATTGGTTGGATAGTAATGCTTGCACCGTTGGGTTTAGTATTGGTGATGAATTTCGCTTTCAATAAATTGTCGTTCGTATCACTTATGGCTATTTTCTTTCTGTTTTCAGCTTTGTTTGGCATTAGTTTAAGCTCTATTTTTTACCGATATTCTATTGATTCCATCGGAACTGTTTTTGCAAGCACATGCGCATTGTTTGGTGTAATGGCTGTTGCAGGTTACACTACCAAGGCCGATCTTACAAAAATGGGTTCTCTTTTAATGATTGGATTAATTGGAATCGTAATCGCTTCTCTTATTAATATGTTTATGCGCAGCGATACAATGGGTTATGTCATTAGTATAATTAGTGTAATTATTTTTACCGGATTAACCGCCTACGATGTTCAAAAAATTAAAGCTTTATCGGCAGCAAATAACGGCTCGGCAGATTTTAAAAAAATGGGTGTCATGGGTGCCTTAACGTTGTACCTCGATTTTATTAATTTATTTTTGGCTTTACTCCGTATTTTTGGTAAGAAGAATTAATTTTAATTGAAGATTTAAAAATCCCGCTAACTGCGGGATTTTTTTGTTTAGCTATTTGCCTTATTTTTTTCTTCTATCCACCTTGCCATATATTTAGTACTGCTTAACGTGTGGTGCATTAACATTGAACCAATAAAATTTTTTTGCCGATGCATGCTTAAATTATTTTTTACAGAATTCAACGCATCCAAAAAAACGTTGACGTGTAATTTCCGGTCAAACAATTTATTTACGATGTCAATGCCATTCGTTTGCGCCTCATTCCAAATGCGTTCATCCTCATAAAGTGTCACCGCATTATTTGCGAGTTCCTTTACATCATCAATAATGTATCCGTTCCAAGGAAGCTCCTCGTGCATGCCTTCGGCTCCAATAGTTGTAGTAATGCTTGGTGTGCCACACAGCATTGCTTCCAAAAGTTTGCCTTTTAATCCTGCGCCTACCCTTATTGGCGCAAGCATTACACGCGCTTTACTAATCACATCAAAAGCGCTAATTGCGCGCCCTTTAATCAGAAATCCATCCTTACTATTATTTAAAGAATTAATTTTATCGTTTGCGTAGGCTCCATAAATATGTAATTGCGCGTGTGGAATTTTAGTTTTAATAAGTGGCCAGATATTTTCTTTTAAATATAGCACAGAGTTTACATTTGGTTCATGCAAAAAATTACCAATGGTTACAAAGTGCTCTCTCTCCTTAAAAGTCGGCCATTTTTCGGTATCCCTTTTAGTTAATGGATTTACTAAAAACGGACGATAATGGAGCAACGAGCTATCAATTTTAAAAATATTTTTAAGGAGTTCCATTTCGTATGGTGAAATAATTAAAGACATATCGCACCTGTAAATGCTGGCAATCTCTCTTTTTGCAACTTCTGTAAACACATCGTCAATCGCAAATATTTTATTTAATTTAAAACATTCCTGGCGCGCTTTTCTTAAAAAGTGTAAGTCTTCAGTATCTAATATCTTTATGGCATTAGGGCATTGTTCCGTTATCCGCCAACCGTATTTCTCTTCACTCATAAATCGATCGAACATCACTACATCAGGCATCAAATCTTTTAGTACGCTGTCAACCGAAGTGTGGTTCAACTCTATGGAAATACAGTTAATTTCCGTCTCCGAAAAAATATGAGAATGCGCGGTTTCTTTCGCGTCGCATGCAAGCGTAACAAACGAGCCGGCATCTAAAAAAACATCTATAAGTTCCAACATCCTTTTTCCGGCGGCCGACGAATCAGGCTCCGGCCAAACGGTACAAATTATCAAAACATGGCAATTTTGAAACATGTTATAATTATAAAGGTAAACCACCGGAAAACCTAAAATAAGTGTGATCTAAAATTTTTAATACCACCTTTTAAATTAACTTTGCCTTGCATTACTCATTATGGCGTCAAATAAATTTTCTAAATATCTTAAAATAACATGGCTCATTATTTGGGGACCTTTTGTGCTCATTTTTTTATTAGTAGGATTTATTTCGCTCGAATTATTTTTTGATTTACCAAGTGTTGAAGAACTTCAAAACCCCGAAAGTAATTTGGCAACTGTTATTTACAGCAGTGATTTAAAAACGCTCGGTAAATATTACGCCGAAAACCGTGTTAATGTTAAGTATTACGAATTAGATAAGGATTTGGTAAATGCACTAATTGCCACGGAAGATGCACGTTTTAATGCACACAGCGGAGTTGATGCACGGGCTTTGGGAAGGGCGGTATTTGGGGCATTAACAGGCAGCTCAAGCAGTGGTGGCGGAAGTACATTATCACAACAATTAGCAAAGATGATGTTTCCGCGGCAAAAATTAAGTAAGCCAAAAATGATCATTCAAAAATTAAAAGAATGGGTAATTGCGGCAAGGCTCGAAAAAAATTATACGAAGGCAGAAATATTAAGTTTGTATTTAAATAAATTCGACTTTTTAAATCAGGCAGTGGGTGTAAAATCGGCAGCACAAATTTATTTTAACCGCACACAGGATAGTTTAGAAATACAACAAGCAGCTATGCTAATTGGCATGGCAAAAAATCCTTCGTTATTTAATCCGGTAAAAAAAGCTGATACAACGCTGCACAGACGCAATGTGGTGATGATGCAAATGGTTGTGAACGGATTTCTTTCGAAAGAAAAATATGATAGTTTAAAAAAATTGCCACTCGGAATTATTTATCACCCCGAAGACCATAACGATGGCCTTGCCCCATATTTCAGAGAATATTTGCGTGAATATTTTTTAAAGAAATGGTGTGCCGCACATATCAATCCGGAAACAAATAAACCGTATAATATTTACCGCGACGGTTTAAAAATATTTACGACAATAGATTCGCGCATGCAGCTTTACGCCGAAGAAGCCGTACATGAACACATGACTGAACTTCAGCGGGCGTTTACCAAAGAATGTAAAACTAAAAAAAATGCTCCCTTTGCTTGGAATGTAAATCAGGAGCAAATTGATAACATCATGATGAGTTCGATGAAACGAAGCGACCGTTACAGAGCTTTAAAAGATTCAGGACTATCAAAAGAAGCCATTCGTGCAAACTTTAATAAACCCGTAAAAATGTTGGTATACAGCATTCGCGGTGATATTGATACGATAATGTCGCCGTGGGATAGCATCCGGTATTATAAAAGTTTTTTACACACTGGTTTTGTCGCTATCGAACCCAGCAGCGGCTACGTGAAAGCGTGGGTTGGTGGCGTTAACCACAAGCATTTTAAATTTGATCATGTAAAAGTAGGGCGCAGACAAGTAGGTTCTACTTTTAAACCTTTCGTTTACGCATTGGCCATACAGGAAGGTTTATCGCCTTGCTATCAAGTGCCTAACGTACGCACGTGCATTACAACCGCCGATGGCAAAGAGTGGTGCCCAAATAATTCTGACGGGCCAAACAGCAAGCTCGACGGTAAAATGCTTACGTTAAAAAAAGCCCTCGCAAATTCAGTTAATTACGTTACTGCATGGGTTATGAAACAATATGGGCCAGATGCCGTAATTAATTTGGTGCGTCGTTTAGGCATTACCGCGCCTATTGATGCAGTACCTTCCATTGCTTTAGGCACACCCGATATTTCAGTTTTTGAAATGGTGGCCGCGAACGCAACCTTTGCAAATAAAGGAACTTACATACAACCAACATTTATAACACGCATAGAAGATAAAAACGGAAAAGTACTTGAAGAATTTTTTCCTACTACTGATGAAGTAATGAGCGAAGAAAAAGCTTACGTGATGATACAGTTAATGCGTGGTGTTGTGGATGGAGGAACCGGTGGCCGCTTGAGAAGTAGATTTAACCTGATGAATGAAATTGCAGGTAAAACCGGAACCACCCAAAATAATGCAGATGGTTGGTTTATGGGCTTAACCCCGGAGCTTGTTGCAGGCTGCTGGACTGGCGGTGAGGAACGTAGTATTCATTTTAATTCGACTAACGAGGGACAGGGAGCAAGTATGGCATTACCAATTTGGGGCAAGTTTTTTCAGAAGGTATATGCCGATCCAAATTTAAAAGTTAGCAAAGCAGGATTTACAAAACCTGCAAACATGGGCGATGTAGAATTAGATTGTTCGAAGTACGATCAGGAAACTCAGGACGATTTTAATGATCAAGCTCTCGATTTTGACGGCTACTAATTTAAAATTAAAATAATTTTTCGCAAACGAGAAATGACGTGGTGGTATGTATAAAACAATTTTTAATTATTTACCTTCTCCACAAATATTAAGTTGGCTAATCTTGTACGCCTCAGTTTTTGCTGCATTTTCACAACTCTATCCTTCTAATAATACTTTTCTTTATGTCAATTCCGACTCACTAGGGCTTGCCGGCTTTTACTATGATATTTTTGATGACGGTGGAACTTTACAAGGCTGGAATCTTGCCGCCGCACCGGGCTTATTTCCCGACATGACTCTATTTTTTCTCGTCATGTTTTTTTTAAAGAGTAACGTGCTTCTTGCCATGTTCATTTATGCGCTCCTTCAAGTTACAATACTTACAGCGCTGCTTACTTTATTATACATTAGAATCTCTCCGCCCCAGTTTCAAATATATAAATGTGTTGTGCCCGTTTTTATTTCGTTATACTTTATTGAAGGTTTTTGTTTTAGCAATGATGCTTTTTTTGGATATTTCCTTACCGCACAATGTTATCATTTAGGCCCATTTTTAAATAGCCTTATGATTGTGGTATTGTATTTAAGCCGCGTTAAACATTTCTATAAATATTTGCTCCTATTTACTGTAACCGCATTGGCAAGCTTTAGCGACAAGCTTTTTATTGTTATGCTGATTGCTCCAATGAGTGGGGCACTTTTATTAAATTTGAAAAAAATAAATGTAAAGCATTCGCTTCTAACCTTTGTTGTAGTAATTACTGCTGCGGTGATTGGCCTATATGTATTTTATTTTTTGTCGATCAACGGGTATGTAACTTTTACAAAGCCGCACCGGATTTATGATTTCAATAACTTTGGCCAATCGTTGGAAATTTTTGTAAGGCAAATGTGGGGATATATTTTAATACCGGGTTTTAGAAGCATTCAACTAATCTTTACATTTTTATCCATAGTGGCTTGCATCGTTTTATATTTTAAAAAACGTAAATCTTTCGGTGCGCCGCTGTCTTTCTTTGTAGTTTTTTATTTTCTTTTTTGCTTATCTACGTTTTCGGCGCCTATCATTAATGGTAGTTACACAGGATTTGATATATTAAGATATAACATACCACCATTTTTTTTAGCTGCTGTTCCGTTTGCTTTAGGCATTGGTTATATGTCCTCTAAAATTAGCTACAATCCTAACATAACGTTTAGGGCCTTGCTTGTTGGATTATTTTTGTTTGTTATTTTCAATTTTAGCGCTAAGGGATTAAAAGAATACATCAATTTTTATCCAGACGATGTATCAGAAATTGATGAAGTGGCTAAAAAATATCATCTCACCAAAGGGATAGCGGATTATTGGACCGCTAAAAAAACATCTATTTTATCAAAACAACATGTTAAACTTTTGCCAGTGTATGCAAACGCATTCGTTATTGAAAATGGAAACAATATAAACGCCTTCCACGAAGGTAATTTTGATTTTGTGATAGATAATGGATTATTCCCCGAAACAAAAAATCTTTTTACTATTAAGGATACAATCAAAACAAAGCAGTATAAAATATTTATTGTAGAAAAGTTTATTTATCCAAAAGAAAAGTTTGCTCCAGAATCAATAAAATAGGGGTCACGAAAAAAACTTAAAGATCCGCATCACAACAAATATTTTTACTATAAAGATTAATGAATACTTTTATAAAATAATTTTTAGCAAATATGATAAACAGAGTTGTAGCCAACGCAGAGGAAGCGATTAAAGACATTACAGATAATATGACCATACTAGTTGGGGGGTTTGGCTTGTGCGGAATTCCTGAAAATTGTATAAATGCTCTCGTTAAAAAAGGAATTAAAGGCCTGACCTGCATAAGCAATAATGCCGGAGTAGATGATTTTGGATTGGGTTTGCTTTTACAAACGAAACAAATAAAAAAAATGATATCGTCTTACGTTGGCGAGAACGCGGAGTTTGAAAGACAAATGTTGAGTGGCGAATTGGAGGTTGAGCTAATCCCACAAGGCACACTTGCCACGCGTTGTTTAGCGGCAGGCTATGGAATGCCGGTAATTTATACACCGGCGGGAGTTGGAACAGAAGTAGCGAATGGAAAAGAAACGCGTAAATTTAAATACAATGGCGAGGAGAAAGATTATTTAATGGAACATGCTTTTGAAGCGGACTTTGCAATAGTAAAAGCTTGGAAAGGCGACACCGCAGGAAATTTAATTTTTAGGTCTACTGCCCGTAATTTTAATCCAATGATGGCGATGGCCGGTAAAATTACGATTGCGGAAGTAGAGGAGTTAGTGGAAGTTGGTGAGTTGGATGCCGACCACATACACACTCCCGGCATTTATGTGAACAGGATTTTTCAAGGAGAAAAATATGAGAAAAGGATTGAGCAAATAACGGTGAGAAAGAAAAATTAATTATTATGTTAGATAAAAATGGAATTGCAAAACGGATAGCTCGCGAAGTAAAAGACGGAATGTATGTAAATCTTGGTATCGGAATACCAACTTTAGTAGCCAACTTTATTCCGGAAGGTGTAAATGTTGTATTACAATCCGAGAATGGAATATTGGGAATGGGCCCTTTTCCTTTTGAAGGGGACGAAGACGCAGACCTTATTAACGCAGGCAAACAAACAGTAACTCTATTAAAGGGTTCGTCAATTTTTGATAGTGCGATGAGCTTCGGAATGATTCGGGCACAAAAAGTTAACCTTACTATTTTAGGCGCTATGGAAGTGAGTGAAAACGGTGATATCGCAAACTGGAAAATTCCGGGAAAAATGGTGAAAGGAATGGGCGGCGCAATGGATCTTGTAGCAAGCGCTAAAAATATTATTGTAGCCATGCAGCATGTAAATAAAGCGGGCGAATCTAAATTACTTAAACAATGCTCGCTTCCGCTTACCGGTGTAAAATGTGTAAAACGTATTGTGACAGAACTGGCGGCGTTAGAAATTATGCCTGAAGGTGGATTCAAATTATTAGAACGCGCACCCGGAGTTAGTGTAGATGAAATTAAAAATGCAACCGCAGGAAAATTAATTATTGAAGGCGAGATTCCTGAGATGAGCTTTTAAAAACAATTTCCACAAATGATTAAAAATCTTAAATATCATTTAGTGGCACTGATAATCCTTCAAATTTTGTTGTGTTTATTTTACGGCTATCATAGAGTTTACGATAAGCGTCCGTTTTCAATACATCAGTGGAGACAAACTGATTGCGCTTCCTTTACAAAAAATTATTATGAAGAAGGAATGCATTTTTTAAAACCCGCAATTCATTGGCAAGGAAATATAGAAGGCAAAACGGTAAGTGAATTTCCTCTTATAAACTACACGGTTGCCTGTTTGTGGAAAGTTTTTGGCGAGCACGAATATATTTATCGATTCACTATTTTATTGATTTACATTGTAGCAATACTTTTTATGTTTGTTATGATTTACAACGCGTCAAGTTCGTTAATATATAGTTATTTTGGCACTTCTATTATAACAACATCGCCCGTGTTGGCTTACTATTCGTTTAGTTTTTTAACAGATGTTCCGGCGCTTTCATTTGCTATAATTGCTTTGTCATTATTCTTTATTTTTCTGGATAATAAAAAAATATCTCTATTTATTGCGTCGGTATGTTGTGCTACTATTGCCACGTTATTAAAAGCAAGTGCAAGTACCGTGTTATTAATTATCGGATTTATCACCTTGATTAATTTATTTCCGGTTTCAAATAAAATATTTACAATTAAAAAATTGTTCCATTCAAAGTTGTTGCCTGTACTCTCTTTCGCATGTGCGATAACAATAATTTTTTTGTGGTACCGTTTCGCCTATTCGTATAACAACGGAAATAGCAACGGTGTCTTTTTAATGGAAACGCTTCCCATTTGGAAGATGAAAGATAAAGTAATAGAAACTGCTCGTTTATTGTACTCAGTCCAATTTTCAATGTGTTTTAACAAAGGAGTACTCATGTTAGTTACCATTGTTGTTATATGGCTCTACCTAAATTTAAAAATGATATCACACCAACTTCAGATAGCATTGCTTATATCATCGTTAACGTTTATTGCCTTTATCTTACTATTTTTTCAAGTGTTTAACGTACACGACTATTATTTAATAACCGCCATGATATTCCCAGTTATCGTTTTGGCATGCTTTGGTAACTATTTAAAAAATATAAAATTTAATTACAGAGAAAAAATAGCGGCCACACTTCTTATAATCTTTATCGCTAATGCAGCTTATTGCGCATCCATTATAAGGTTGAGAAATATTAACCACGATGAGTTGTGTAAGTTTTATCCGTTTATTACCAACGAGGAAAAAAATTTTTCCGATTGGTTTCACGGAAATTATGAGTCCACATTAAAACCCCTCGAAACCATTACGCCGTATCTCAGAAGTTTAGGAATAAAACGCACGGATTATGTATTGAGCGCCCCTGATCCAAGCTTTAATATTTCACTTTACTTAATGGATCAAAAAGGAATAACTGCAACAGCCGAACAGCTTCAAATTCAAAATACGGTAGAAGATTTTTTTAAAAATAAAAAAATAAAATACCTCATTTTAAATGATACATCCTTGTTAAATACAACAATGCTAACACGTGTAAACGTTACGCAACTGGGTTTTTATAAAAATATTGGAATTTATAAATTCGTTAATACCGAACAACAATAAATAATAAACACCGTTATACAAGGAAAAATCTGAAGAATCTATTTATTAAGCACAATCATTTATATGCCCGCAAAACGCACCACATACATTTTTTACGATAAGTTTATTTAACTCATGACTTCTTCCTCCGCCGTAAAACCAACTGTATTAGTTTTGCTTTTTGCCATCATATTTTCGTTGTCGACTTTTGAATTTTGGCAAACTTGGAAAAAAGGAAACGGCTCGCCATTTACCTGGGATGTTGAATTGTATTATTCGTATTTGCCCGCCGCGTTTATTCACAACGACCTTACATTTAACTACTCCGATAAACTTCCGATGTATAAACTTGCAAATGGAAATAAAAATCCAAAGTACACGTGTGGTATGGCTATTATGTATGCACCGTTTTTTTTTCTTGGGCATAAAATTGCAATAAACCAGCACAGCCCGTTAGATGGATTATCGGAGCCTTACGCAACCTGCATACACTTTGGCAGCATATTTTACGTAATGCTCGGATTATTTTTTTTACGAAAAATTTTGTTACGTTACTTCACCGAAAATTTAAGCGCCGTGCTTTTATTTTTAGTTTTTTTCGGAACTAATTTATTTGCATATACCTTGCGGGAAGGCGAGTACAGCCACGGGTACCTATTTTGCCTGGTTTCGATATTATTATTTTTAATAATTAAATGGTATGAAAAACCAAAATGGAATACATCTGTATTTTTAGGATTAGCCATGGGGTTGATTACGTTAATACGCCCCACCGATTGTTTATTTTTTCTTGTATTTTTATTTTACGGAATAGTTAACCGAAATGATTTTAAACCCCGGTTAAAATTTTTCTATTTATATAAATTCAAGCTTATCATCGTAGCCCTTTCCGGTTTTTTTATGTTGTTACCACAACTGCTTTTTTGGAAAATATATTTAGGGTCGTTTTTATATTTTTCTTATCATGATGAAGGTTTCTTTTTTTCCGACCCACGAATTTTAGAAGTATTATTTGGTTTTAGAAAAGGTTGGCTCATTTATACACCGGTAATGATTTTTAGTATCATCGGTTTATTTTATATGCGGAAAACCGCTCGAGAATTTAGATTTGGAACCATCATTTTTTTGGTTCTCAACGTTTATGTTATATCGTGTTGGTGGTGTTGGTGGTATGGCGGAAGTTATGGCATGCGCGCGCTTATTGAAACATATCCGTTAATGATAATTCCTATTGGAGCTTTTTTAAAAAATATGTTAGCCAACCGAGCAAACAACACCATTTTAAATACGCTTAAAAAATATTCTG
>JAYTBK010000024.1:0-5699 GCA_043737035.1 Bacteroidota bacterium
GTTTCTATCACTTATGCTGAAACGGCAGGTGGTTCAACAGCTTCCTATTCAGAATTCATGACTAAACAATAGTAGATTGTTTATTTAATAAAAAGGGACGAATTATCTTCGTCCCTTTTTTTTGTTTAAAATTATCGCATAAATGTAAAAATTGCATGTTGTGAAGATATCCTATTTAGCCCCCGATTGCAGCGGCATCCTTTTTGGTCGAAATTCGAATGCCATTGTAGATTAAATTTAATGGTCAAAAAGATACAGCGGAAAGCGGGAACAGCTCCAAAAAATGTAAGATTTTCAAGTAATATAGCACACCAACCTTGCTTATATTTTCTTTAAAAATTCTACGGGTAAAACAATATTACTCCCGTTAATTTTAAAATCCACCTCGGCAGCATCGGTTGTTAATTTAATTTTAAATTACACGTTCAAAAGCTAAAATGCAGGTTTTATTCAAAGAATTTAAAAGTGTACCTTTACTTTTCATGAAGGTGCTCCTCACAACACTTAACGCTAAATACATACACACAAACCTTGCTATAAGGCTATTGTATGAACTCAACGAAGCGTACGTAGGGTTAGACTGGAAAGAATTTGTGATAAAGGAAAGCCCAGATGATGTTGCGGAACACTGCGCCAAATACGATGTGGTTGCGTTTAGTTGTTATATATGGAATATTACACAAACACTTAACGTTGCTTCTAAAATAAAAGCCACAAACCCTGAGGTGAAAATTATGCTGGGCGGGCCCGAAGTGAGTTACGAATGGGAACCGGTTATTGATTTGCCATATGTTGACTACATTATAGAAGGTGAAGGCGAAACTCCTTTTTCAGAATTTTTAAAAAATTATCCCGACGTACAATCCGTCCCCAATTTAATTTTCAAAAACGATGGTTTGGTAGTGCACAACAAAACCGCACCAATGTTCGACCTAAAGCTGTACGGAAGCAGTATGCCGTACCGGTTTGACGATGTTACCAAACTACGAGATAAAGTATTATACATAGAAACTTCGCGTGGTTGCCCATATAAATGCGAATTCTGTTTGGCCAGTTTAGATAATAAAGTGCGGTATTTGCCAGACAGTTCCATTAAGGCTACACTTCTGCACATGATGCAGCACGGGCGGGTAATAAAATTTTTAGACAGAACATTTAATATTAAAAAAGATTTTACACTCGATATTTTTAATTTTATACTTGAGCATCACCGTCCCGAAAATGTGTTTCAGTTTGAGATTACGGCGGATATTCTGCATCCCGACATCATTGAATTTATCCATCAGCATGTACCAAAAGGATTGTTTAGGTTTGAGATTGGAATACAGACTGTGAACCAAAAAGCGAACCTTGAAGTAAGCAGGAAACAAAATTTTGAGAAAACAAAAAGTATCATTCAACAATTGGATTATAAAGTTGAAATGCACCTCGATTTGATTGTAGGCCTAGCGCTCGATTATTGGGATGATGTAAAATACAGCATTGAAGAAGTTTTTGCTTTGTTTGCGCCCGAAATGCAACTCGGCTTTTTAAAGTTTTTAAAAGGAACGCCCATGCGCGAAAAGCTTACGCAACACGGTTTTTTATATGATCCGTTACCACCTTATCAAATAGTTGAAAGTAATTATCTTACTAAAACACAATTGGCGCAAATTGTACAGCTTGAGCATGCTTTGGAAATTTATTGGAATGGTAAGAAGTGTATCCACACGTTAAAATACGCAGCAACAAAATACAGCATTTTTGATTTTTTATTAGGCCTTGGAATTTATTTTGGCACCGTAAAAGATTATCATAAATATGGGCTAAATGATATTTTTGAAATTATTGTAAGTTACACTAAACAAAACTATCCAAATGATTTAGTGTTGCATGAGCTTATTGCACTCGATTACTATTTGCATTTTAAGGTAAGGCCTAAAGAACTTTTCTTGCAAGAAATTGAGACCGGAGAAAAAAACAAACTCATTAAACAACTTCGGTTAAACCATCATAAATATAGGTTTGTAGTTTTGCCAATAAAATTTGATTTCTTTAGTTTACGTGATCACGGAAAGTTGGTAAACTCAAATAATAATATCATTATTCAATATAACGGATCAACGAAGGCTAAAATTTTAGAACCGGCGGATTTATATATTTAACGTAAATGTCATTCCTCCTTTTTGGCCTTTTCTAGAAGTTGTATCTATAAAATATTTTTTTATTTCGGCCGCGATAGTCTCAATTTCGCTATAATTGTTAGGTTTAATAATATAGCCATTGCAACCCAACCGATAGCTTTCAAGCATATCAGGTTGTAAATTACTTGTTGTATAAACCACTATCGGAATGTGTTTTAACCGTTCGTCGCTCTTTACAATTTTAAGTACATCTTTCCCATTTTTTTGGGGCATGTTTAAATCCAAAATTATGAGCGCGGGCAATTTGAAGTTATTTTGTATAAGATCTTTTAAGTAAATAATTAATTCAGCACCATTATTTACTTTGTGCACCGCGCCAATTAAACCAACCGCTTTAAGTGCAGCGCTCATAAAAAGTGTATCATCTTCATCATCATCAGCCATCAAAATATATGGCTCGTTGGCATTATAGGTAACTGGGATCATTTTTATTTAGAACGGAATAGGGCCAAACGTAGAAACATTTCTACGCCTTAATGTTTTATTTTTTTCTGAATTTCTTCAACACCTGAAATGAAATTTGTAATGTGTGTATTAGAAGTTGGACCGTAAGAATCAGTAATTATGCCCTTTGCACCGCCAGAAGTAACGATGGCATACAAAATAGCATTATCGGCCGGGTCAGATTCGCCTTCAAAGCGATAAAAATTTCGAATAATCACGTCTTCGGGGCCGTATTGTTTTTTGTCGTCGTCGAGTATGGTTGCATCCTCTTTAACCACAAAATTATGTGTGTAGCCGCGGGTTCGAAGAATTTCCATACATTCCATCAAAGTGTTCATTTCCTCTTTTTGAGGCAGATCGTCTGTATAATCCATAATCTGTATTTTAATTACGGTAAGATATTATTGTGCCAGTAGAAAACGTTTTCCGTTTACCAACTGAAAAATGTTTATTATTTATATGAAATTAGGGCAACCTTATCTTTACGAAACAGTAAAAGCATGTAAAGCGCTTTACAACTTATTTTCCGTTTTGCTTTATTTGATACAATTTCTTGTATCCTTCAACACCGTTTTTTCTTCACTTAATATAAACCATTTAAAACTTTTAGTTATGAAAACAACTTATCCTCTCACATTATTGGCAATTATCATTCATGCAATGGCAATAGGCCAAACATCCGGTCAAAGCAATCATAAAATACGCGTAGATATTTTTGCTGCGAAGCAATTAGTAAAAACGATTCCTGCACTACAAAAAGTTTCCGATTTACAAAAAACGATTCCGACGAACATCATTCCTACGCACACAAAAAACAATTCAGAGATTGAATTACAAGAGCTAAAAAATAAATATATCCTCTCGCAAATTGAATTATCCACTTTAAAGGCAGAAAATGTTTACCGCGCATTTAATAAAAACGTGGAATTGATTAATCAATTATTATTTACAGCTGTTGATCGTTCCATTCAACTTAAAAGTGAAACACTAACTGCGGAAGCATGTTTGCAAATAAAAAACGCCAAAGAAATACGCGAGGAAGCAGCAGCGCAAGCCACGTTGCAAGCTTACCTCAGCGAACTGAGTAACGCCGAAGAAAATGAAAAAAGCGCAATTGAAAAACAATACCTTACAATTAAACTTTTGACGGGTTCAAACAAAAATATAAAACAAACAACAGAGATAATTCCTGCACCCATTATTGCAACTACTCTCATAAAACAAGAGGATGAATTTGCCAAACTAAAGTTAGAAGCTTCACAAACAGCAGCACTAATAAATGAGTTGGAAAAAGTATCAATCCAGAAATCCAGAAACGAAAAAATTGTTATGGAACAAGAATCACAACAAATGAAAATTCAATTACTAACTCTGGAAATTAAAATAGCATCGAAAAACTCAGATAATTTAAAAGAAACATTTCGTCAAAACAGTGCTTTGCTTCTTAGCTTATTGCCACATGCAAGCGAAAAAAGTGCCGAAGATGCGAATGCGCTCATTCAAGAATCTAACTACACCATGCGACTTGCTAAAGAAATGGAAGAGGAAGCATTTGCACAATTTACAACCAGCGCTACACTTGCCGAATTGAGCAATGCTAATGAAAAAGAAAATTCTGCCCTTAAAATGCAAGTAACCGCATTAAAACTTTTAGAAAAAACAGACGAACTTGCTGTAAACAAATAAAAAAAGGACCTTAAATAAGGCCCTTTCTGATATGAACGATTTGAGCTTTTATAGGCTTAGTATTAGTAAACCATGTTGAGCTTCTTTTGTTTGCAGGTTATGAATGCAAATTTCAGATGTCATTCGAAAGAACTATAACTAATTTTATGCCATCGGATATTTCTTCTAAAATTAAGTTTTGGGGATTGTTGTGTACACGTAATTTGCTACCTTGAGGAATATATGTAGAATATAATGGATTTTAAAAATGATATTAGTTACCGCAAAAGTTCGTTGCAATTATTATTAGATAATATTGTAAAAAATGAAAACGAAATTATCGACGCGCTTTATTCCGATTTTAAAAAACCGCCTTATGAAACTGTAATTACCGAAACATCCTACATCATAAAAGATTTAAAGGAAACTATAAAAAACATTGATACATTCTCAAAACCTAAAAAAGTAAGGTCAACTATCTTAAATTTCCCTTCGCGCGATTATATTTATAACGAACCGTTTGGTAAAGTACTTATTATCGCTCCATGGAATTATCCATTTCAACTGGCACTTTGTCCTTTAATAGCTGCTGTTTCCGCGGGAAATCAAGTGGTTTTAAAACCATCGGAATTAACGCCTGCTACGTCTTGCGTGATTTCAAAAATCATCGCTCAATCGTTTAATGAAAATCATGTAATTGTTGAGGAAGGTGGATTAGAAAAATCGCAGGAATTATTAGCGCGCAAATGGGATTACATATTTTTTACAGGAAGCGTGGCGGTTGGTAAAGAAGTTGCGAAAGCTGCCGCTAAAAATTTAACTCCTGTTACATTAGAATTAGGCGGCAAAAGTCCTTGTATTGTTGATGCTACAGCCAACATAAAACTAACAGCGAAGCGAATTGTGTGGGGCAAATTTATAAATGCAGGCCAAACATGTATTGCTCCCGATTACATTTTAGTTCACGCAAGCGTTAAAGAAAAATTAATATTTCATTTAAAAGATGAGATTACTAAAGCGTACGGAAACGATTTAAATAACGTTTCCGATTTCGCACGCATCATTAATTTAAAGAACTGGGAACGTTTAACCGGATATATCGACACGAAAAAAGTAATTTACGGAGGCCACAGCAACAAAGAGGATCTGTATATTTCACCAACATTAATTAACGAACCCGAACTGGCGAAACCTATTATGCAAAATGAAATATTTGGTCCGTTGATGCCTATACTTTCCTATAAAAATGGGAAAGAATTAACAAACATCATCAATACTTATGAAAAACCGTTAGCTCTTTATGTTTTTACAAACGATAAAAAATTTGCTGATCACATGATTGCCGATTTTTCGTTTGGCGGCGGTTGCATTAATGATACCATCATGCACATCGCTAACAAAAATTTA
>JAYTBK010000025.1:0-5698 GCA_043737035.1 Bacteroidota bacterium
GATCAAGAGTAAGTGCTTTTTCTATATCGCTTACTGCCCCAAGTGTGTCGAGCAATTTATATTTAAGCCACGAAAGTGTGTAATATAACTTGTGCGAAGGGGAAGCTTTAATTTCTGTATCTAGTTTTTCATAAAGATCAAACATTTCCTTTTTTGATTTTCCCTCAAAATTCGGAGTCAATGCTGTTCTTGTTTTTTGCGAAAAGGAAAATCGAAAAATTAAACAAAAAATAATAAAAAATGGTGTAATGTTTTTTGACATAATTAAACAAAGATATAAATTTTCACATGTGAACTTCTCGTTAAAAATCAACCTTCACATAAAATAAGGGTAAAAAACCAAGTTGGTAATTTTTTACTAAAGGGTCGGCCTGTAGGTTGGCTGGGTCAGGAGAATAACTTAATGCAAGTACATTTTTAATGCTTAAAACATTTATTAAGTCCAAAGCAAACTCCGTACCAACACGCTTGTAATTTACTTTGTAGGCAACCCTAAAGTCTAACCGATTGTATGGAGCAAATTGAAGAGTATTTACTTTATCGTTTTGAGCCACTACATCCATTATAGCATTGCTGGCTGCAATATTAACCGGAGAATAACGCTTGCCACCACCGTTTGTAAATTTAGTACCAAAGCTTAAAATATTTTTTTTGTTTTTACCAACGTTGTACTCCAAACCACCTAACAAATTCATCATGTAATTTCCATTAAAATCGGTATTGTGTGTTACACCATCACTTCCGGCATATTTACTATTGAACAAACTTGCACTATACATAAAGAAATAATGATTATGATATAATTTTTCCACTGTAAATTCAATGCCGTAGTTATAACCCGTTCCGTTATTTATCATAGTGTACATTGGAAAGAAACGATTGAATGTTGCTCCTCTATTTAACATTGATACACTTGATGGCATAACGTAAACTGGAATATTCCATAAATACTGGTAATATAATTCTGTTTTAAATTTTAAATGTTTTGTAGCAAAAAAATCATACTCCAAAACAAAATGCTGACTTTTACTAAAGTCCAAATTCATATTTGTAAGTTCTCTTTTGGTATTTGGAATCAACATATTATTTTTAACGATGCTATCCGATACCGCAAAGTAAAGATAGGTTTGTTGCATTTGGCTGTGTAAGCCATACGCAAAGCTTAGCGATTGATTTGACCTAAATTGATATTTTAAACTTGCCCTAGGTTCTATGGTATATTTATTATTTAAAGTAAGTAGTTGCGAAAATACACCACAATTAAAACTTAACTTCTCGTTAAATTTATGAACGTAACTTACGTATGGTTGAATAAGATAAAAACTGGTTTTAATATTTATCCTTGTCTTAAATGGTTTATTAATTATAACCTGTGCAATTGTATCATATAACGAATTTACCTTTATACTGTCGTGAAAATTCACATCTATTCTGTTTAAAAATATGCCGGCTTTAATACTATTTTTAGGATTGAATTTGCTTTTAATATACCAAGCAAGTGTTGTTTTGCCTTCATAAAAATCATAATGCAAAATATGTGGTAAGGTATCTTTTGGAATAAAATCTTTATTACGTAAGATAAGATAATGATTTGTGAGTACTGTTTGAACTCCATATGCCAAACTCGTTTTCATAACAGTGCGGCTGTTTAAACCATAGCTATGATTTAAAATACCAACACCCATATTGGTAGCAAAATACTGGTCGCGATTTAAATCTCCATACAGTTCCTTTGGTCGCTCATACGTTTTGCTTAATATAACTTTAATAGCGCTTAAACCACCTATACTACTAAAGCCAAATGTACCGGCTTTTTTTGTTGGGAAATTTAATCTCACGCCCATATCTTGATAACCCGGCACTGCGCTTGTACCAATATTAAAATTTACAGAATTGAATAGAGCCAAAGTTGAATAACGATATGTTAACAAATAACTAGCTCCGCTTTTTTTGCTAATGGGGCCTTCTAATGCAAGCTCTGTTCCTAAAAAACCAAATTGAAATGTACGCTCATGTTTTTCGTTATTTCCGTTACGCAACTTTAAATCAAAAACACCACCTAAAGCATTACCATAATTTGCCGGAAAAGCGCCTGTGTAAAACTGACTGTTGGCAAGGTATTTATTATTAATGATGCTTTGTGGGCCGCCAGCGGAGCCCGGAACAGCGAAGTGATTGGGATTTGGAATGTCAATATCTTCCATGCGCCACAATAAACCCGAAGGACTGTTTCCTCTAACTACAATATCGTTTCGCGAATCGTTAGTCCCTTGAACTCCGGCAAAGTTAGCAGCCATGCGGGCAGGGTCGCTTCGGGAACCGGCATAACGTTCTGTTTCTTCAATGCTAAACGCTTTCATACTTACTGATTGCATGGTATTTACTACATCAGAATCATTGGATGCTTTAACTTCTACCTCTGCCATTGCAATGGTACTTTCTTCCATTTCCACATTTAAAACCATTTCTTTTCCTGAGGTTACAATAATATCGTTTACAGGAATAGATTTATAACCGGTGTAGGTAAATAAAAAAGATTGCCTGCCAACAGGTACATTCAGTAATTTGTAGTTGCCATTATTATCCGCGGTTGAGACAATTACGCCTGCTGTATTTTTTAATTGAATTATTGCGCCGGGCAACCCTGAGCCGATTTCTTTATCGGTAACTTTTCCTTTAACGGTTTGGGTAATTTGCGATAATGCAAAATTTGAAATAAGTATAAATATGAAACAATATTTTTTTAAAATCATCTGATTAATTTCTTTCAAAAAATTAAACCGCAAGATAAGATTATCTGTGGAAAATTATTAAGGAAAGAAAGAATAATTTTATCAAACGTTTCTAAACCAAAACTATATTATTTTCTCTCTTTTTTTATAATTTAATCAGACTTTTTTCTATATGTTTTAAAGTGGGAAGTAGCAAATAGTGGATACGTTTGGCATAATTAATACTATCCTTAATACTTTTTTTATTGGCATAACTTTAGCTATGAATATATATATAGGTGTACTCAAAATCGTAACTAACCTAAAAATTAAAATGAAAACAAGAAGTATAAAAATAATATTGGTATGTATTTTAACTGCCACATTAGCAATAAATGGTTTTAGTCAAACAACTGATAAATGTGATCAACAATGTTGTAAAAATGTAGTTAAATTAAAAAAGGAAAAAATTCCAAAACAAGTAACCGAAAACTATGATATTGAATACACAGAGCCATCAAATGTAAGCTGGCAAGGTTATTCTGAATTCAATAATGAAGACGATTGGTATGGCTATAATGATGGTTTATTTACTGAAGATAATCCCGAATATTATATAGTTGAATTTACCAAAGATAAAACACCGCAAAAGGTTATTTATTCTAAAACGGGTGAAAAAATTTCCACTCATAAAAACCTAAATTCAGATCTTCCGCAAGCCGTTTCGTTAGCAATAAGTAAAGGAGAATATGCCACGTGGAATTTAGGCACTCATAAAGAAGAAATTTTTAAAGATGCTGAGAAAGATGCGCTTAGAGTATATAAAGTAGACGTTGAAAAAGGTGAACAAAAGCATATTTTATTTTATTCTGTAAATGGAGTTCTTTTAAAAGATAAAACAATGCAGCCTTAATATTTTAATAAGCATTAAAAAGCTATTTAAGGCTCATATTTATTTATACAAACAATTAAATGGGCAACTGTATTAAAGCGGAAAAAATTAATTTTTATCACACATTTCTAAACCAAAATAGCAAAACTATTTTAATTTTCATCTTCCTTTTTCACTTTCTATAAGCTTTTGTTCTTACACTCCCAATTCCAAACTTTCAGAATCGATCATGGTGACCCACTTACCCATTTTTTTTTGAATGATTTTAAAATGATGTTTATCCTCCGATGTAACAAACGAAATGGCCTGCCCTACTGATTCGGCTCGGCCCGTGCGGCCAATGCGATGAATATAATCTTTTGGCGAGCGGGGCAATTCATAATTAATAACAAAGGGCAAAAATTTAATATCTATTCCACGCGAGATAAGATCTGTTGCTATCAATGCTCGTAATTTTCCGCTTTTAAATTTACTTAGCGCTTCTGTTCTTGCACCTTGACTTTTTTTACTGTTAATGGCCATGGCATCAATTCCATTTTTGCGTAATTTATCTGCCACGTTATCCGCTTTATAAACCGAAGAAGTAAACACCAAAACCTGTTGCATATTATTCTGTTTAATTAGATAACGCAACAGCGGGCCTTTTTTTTCTTCCGTTACAAAATAAGCAGTCTGTTTAATAAGGTCAGTGGTATCCGCTTCATATTCTATTTTAATAACAACAGGATTATGCAACAAAATTTGATGAATGTTGTTAACATCATCGCTTAATGTAGCTGAAAATAAAAGATTTTGACGTTTCGCCGGCAAAAGTTTAAAGATGCGGTCCATCTCTTCTTTAAAACCAAGGTTCAGCATTTTATCAGCTTCATCCAATACCAACATATCTATAGAAGAAAGATGAACGGCTTTTGATTCATGCAGTTCAAGTAATCTTCCAGGCGTGGCAACTAAAACATTTACCCCTTGTAGCCCCATCATTTGAGGGTTAATAGACACACCGCCATAAACAGCCATCGACTTAATAGATTGCGGAAGTGCCGAACCAAATAATTTAAAAACATCGTTTACCTGCACAGCCAATTCACGTGTTGGAACCAATACTAAAACATTTACGTGCCTGTTTTTTGAAACAGTATTGCCTTGTAAATTCATTAAAATCGGTAATACATACCCCGCTGTTTTTCCGGAGCCTGTAGGCGCAATCCCTAAAACATCTTTTCTATTCAAAATAGCAGGTATTACTTGTTGCTGAATTGGATACGGCTCTACGTAATTTTGAGTTGCTAGTATTTTTTGTAAAGATGGCGAAAGGCCTAAAATGCTAAAGGGCATAGTGTTTTAATTAAGTATCTGTTACAGTAAAGATAAGCGAATTTATTATCGTTAAGAATTTAATACCTGCATTTAAATTTTTAAAACAAAACGCCTAAATGAAAACGATAGAACTTTATATTTATTTTATGGAAACAATTAAATGGGCAACCGCATTAAAACCCTTATTGGTAAGATACAAAGGAAAAAAACATCCGCTTGATTATAAAAATACCTATCAGTTGTTGGTAATGGTAGTTTTATCGGAACGCGATTCAGATAGAAACATAAATTCATTGGCTCCTGAATTATTTAAAGAATTTCTTAATATGAAAGCTTTAGCCGTTACTAACAATGAAGCTTTATTAAAACATATTAAAAATGTAAGTGGTTCAGCAAACAAATCTAATTGGCTTTTAAAAATTACTAAAGAAATAAAACTTGATAAAAATATTCCAATTACTATGGGAGGGCTTACTGCGCTTACGGGTATTGGACGCAAATCACCTATGTAATTATGTGAGAAGTGAGCTTAAAAGCCGAAAGTATTTGGTAGAATTACACGTGGTAAGATTAGCGCAGCGTTTAGGTATTGCATCCGGAGCAGACCGTTTGGAGAATAAATAATATATAAATTAAAGCTATATAAAAAAGGCAACTCTAAGTTGCCTTTTTATTTATTGAAGTAAAAAATAATATTATCCAGCTGCCTCTTCAGAAGCGGCTTTCAAGTTAATTGTACTTACTGCGATATCCGTTAAGGCTTCGTCGGCGGCTTTTT